>CAIYPH010000179.1 GCA_903928045.1 uncultured Rhodospirillales bacterium | reverse complement strand
CCACCACGGCGCCGAACCCGTTGGTCTCGACCCCCGCGGCCTCCAGCCCGAGGCCCTGAGTGTAGGCCTGCCGGCCGAGGGCGGAGAACACCAGGTCACAATCGAGCATCGTGCCGTTCACCAGATGCACCCGCTTCGCCCCGCCGTTCGCCTCCACGCTCGCCACCGTGCTGGCGTGGTGCAGGGTGATCCCCTGGTTCTTCATCGCCTCGGCGAGGCCCTCGCGCATGTCCTCGTCGAAGCCGCGCAGCGGCAGGTCCTGGCGGAACACGAGATCGACCTTGGCGCCGAGCCCGGCGAAAATCCCGGCGAATTCCACCGCGATATAGCCGCTGCCGAGGACGACGATGCGCGCGGGCAGTTCGGGCAGATAGAAGGCGTCATCCGAGACGATGGCGTGTTCTTCGCCGGGGAATGTCGGCCGCACCGGGCGCCCGCCGGCGGCAATGACAATCCGCTCGGCGGTAACTTTCTGGCCGCCGACATCGAGCGTATGGGCATCGAGGAAGGTCGCCCGCGCCTCGAAGCTGGTGCAGCCGGACATCAGCCGCTTATAGGCCCCGTTGAGCCGCTCGATCTCCTTGTTCTTGGCCGCGATCAGGCGCGGCCAGTCATGCCGGCCGGGCGCGACATCCCAGCCGAAGCCGGCGCTGTCAGCGGCGGCGGCGCCATATTCGGCGGCCATCACCAGCAGTTTTTTCGGCACGCAGCCGATGTTGACGCAGGTGCCGCCCCAGAAGCGCTCCTCCGCCACGCCCACCTTGGCGCCGTGCCCGGCCGCCATGCGGGCGAAGCGCACGCCGCCGGAGCCGCCGCCGATGACAAAGACGTCGAAGTCGTAGGGCATGTCAGGTTCCATCCGAATGATCTGGCGGCAATGTGGGGCGGCGCGCCGGTCTTGCCAATGCCGATCCGCGCCATTGACCGGCCGGCACATCTCTGGCATCGTGCCAAGGAACACAAGGGGAACTTTCGATGCACCTGATCGCCCAGTTTCCGCTCACCACCCTGGCGACGCTCGCCGCCCTCGCGGTCTACTTCTTCGCCGGCCTGCTGGTCGGTCGCGCGCGCGGCACCTATGGCGTGAAGGCCCCCGCTGTGGCGGGGCACCCGGCGTTCGAGCGTGCTTTTCGCGCGCAGCAGAACACGCTCGAATGGATGCCGCTGTTCCTCCCCGCGCTGTGGCTGTTCGCCACCTCGGTCAGCGATGCGTGGGCGGCCGCGCTGGGCGCCCTGTGGGCGCTGGCACGGCTTGGCTACGTGCTGGCCTATGCGGCGGCGGCCGAGAAGCGGGGACCCTATTTCGGCGCCCAGGCGGCGATTTTCGCCGTGCTGTGGCTTGGCGCCTTGGTGGGCGCCGTGCGGGCGTTGGTCTGAGAGGGAGGGGCTGCTTTCTCTGAAATGAAAGAGCGGCTTCCCCCTACGTCCCGATCCCCCCAAGCGCGAGATACTTCACCTCCAGGTACTCATCGATCCCCTGGTGCGACCCTTCGCGCCCCAGCCCGGACGACTTCACCCCGCCGAACGGCGCCACCTCGGTGGAGATGATGCCCTCGTTGATGCCGACCATGCCGTATTCCAGCGCCTCGGCGACGCGGAAAATGCGGCCGACGTCCTTGGCATAGAAATAGGAAGCCAGCCCGAACTCGGTATCATTGGCCAGCGCGATGGCCTCCTCCTCCGTGTGGAAGCGGAACAGCGGCGCCACCGGGCCGAAAGTCTCCTCGCGGAAAATCATCGCGTCGTGCGGCACGTTGGCGAGCAGCGTCGGCTCGAAGAAATTGCCGCCCTGTGCGTGGCGCTTGCCGCCTGTCACGATGCTGGCGCCGCGGGAGAGCGCGTCGGCGATATGCTCCTCCACCTTGGTCACCGCGTCGGCGTTGATCAACGGCCCCTGGGTGACACCCGGCTCCATGCCGTTGCCCACCTTGAGCGCCTCGACGGCCATCTTCAGCTTGGCGGCAAACGCGTCATACACCCCATCCTGCACCAGGATCCGGTTGGCGCAAACGCAGGTCTGCCCGGTGTTGCGATACTTGCTGGCCATCGCGCCCAGCACCGCCTGGTCGAGATCGGCGTCATCGAACACGATGAACGGCGCGTTGCCGCCAAGCTCCATGCTGGTCTTCTTGATGGTCGGCGCGCACTGCGCCAGCAGCTTGGCACCCACCTCGGTGGAGCCGGTGAAGGTCAGCTTCCGCACTTTCGGGTTCGACGTCAGCTCGCCGCCCACTTCGCCCGACGGCCCCGTGATCACGTTGCACACCCCCGCCGGCATCCCCGCCCGCTCCGCCAGCACCGCAATCGCCAGCGCCGAGAACGGCGTCTGCGAGGCCGGGCGGATCACCCCGGTGCAGCCGGCGGCCCAGCCAGGCCCGGTCTTGCGGGTGATCATCGCGGCCGGGAAGTTCCACGGCGTGATGGCGGCGAACACGCCGATCGGCTCCTTCTGCACGATGATGCGGCGGCCCTTGGCGTTCTGCGGGATGGTGTCGCCATAGACCCGCTTGGCCTCCTCGGCGAACCACTCGATGAAGCTCGCGGCATAGGCGATCTCGCCCTTGCTCTCCGCCAGCGGCTTGCCCTGCTCGGCCGTCATGATCACCGCGAGATCCTCGGTATTGGCGATCATCAGGTCGAACAATTTGCGCAGGATCACGCTGCGCTCCTTGGCCAGCATCGCCCGCCAGCCCTTCTGCGCCGCGAACGCCGCATCGATGGCGCGCCGCGTCTCCGCCGCCCCCAGTGCCGGCACCTCGCCGATGATCTCCTGGGTCGCCGGGTTGCGCACCGCGATGGTCCGCCCGGAATCCGCCTGCACCCATTTGCCGTCGATGTAGTTGGCCTGGCGGAAAAGCGTGGGGTCCTTGAGGGGGAGGGGGGTGACGGGGTTGAGCATAATGGGTCTCCTCGCGGCCTGGTTGCGGCACGGCTGATGGGAGAAAGATAGGACGCATCGGCACGAATGTTAGGTGCGTAACCCACCAATCGCCATGCGCCGCGCGGGATCGCGTGGCCCGCAACATGGCGGCAGTCCGGAAAATCCGCTACCTGAACCGGTGCCCCCACCGCAACCCCGTGGGCCGGCCGGCCAAACGGAGACCCAAGATGCGCAACCTGCTCACCGATATCGCCGGCATCCAGGTGGGCCACGCCACCGACCTCCGCCTCGGCTCCGGCGTCACCGCGATCATCTTCGACCAGCCGGCCACCGTCTCCGTGGTGGTGCTCGGCGGCGCCCCCGGCAGCCGCGACACCGCGATGCTGGAACCGGAGATGACGCAGCAGAAGATCGACGCCATCGCCCTCTCCGGCGGCTCCGCCTTCGGCCTCGATGCCGCCGGCGGCGTGCAATCGGCGCTGCGGGCGCAGGGCAGGGGGCTCCGCCTCGGCCCCGCCTTGGTCCCGCTGGTGCCCGGCGCCATCGTGTTCGATCTCAACAACGGCGGCGACAAGAACTGGGGCCTGCATTCCCCCTATCGCGACCTCGGTCACCAGGCGGCGATCGCCGCGGCCCCCGGTCCCTTCGCCCTCGGCACCGCCGGCGCCGGCACCGGCGCCACCACGGCCACCGTGAAAGGCGGCATCGGCTCGGCCAGCGCCACCGCCTCGGGCGGCCATATCGTCGCGGCCCTCGCGGTGGTGAACGCCATCGGCACCGCCACCATCGGCGCCGGCCCGCATTTCTGGGCCGCGCCCTTCGAGGCCGGGGCCGAATTCGGCGGCCGCGGCTGGCCTTCCACCATCACCCCCGCCGACCTCGCATTGCGCACCAAGGGTCAGCGCCCCCCCACCGAAACCGCCACCACCATCGCCCTCATCGCCACCGACGCCGTGCTGACCAAATCCCAGGCCAAGCGCCTCGCCATCATGGCCAATGACGGCCTGGCCCGCGCCCTCCTGCCCGCCCACGCCCCCTCCGATGGCGACACCGTCTTCGCCGCCGCCACCGGCGCCAAACCGCTCGCCGAAGGCGGCCTCACCGAACTCGGCCACCTCGCCACCATGGTGATGGCCCGCGCCATCGCCCGGGGCGTCTACGAAGCCGCCGCGCTGCCTTACCCCGCCGCGTTGCCCTCCTGGCGTGACCGGTTCGGCGCATAGAAAGCAGGAAAGCGGTTCTTTTTTGAAAAAAAGAACCAAAAAACTTCTATCCGCTTGACTGCTTTGGACCCTGGGAAACTCCCAAGCAAACGGAGAGAAAAGTTTTTTTGGTTCTTTTTGTTCACAAAAAGAACACCCCTACCTTCCCCTCTAAATCTCGGACCT
>CAIYPH010000178.1 GCA_903928045.1 uncultured Rhodospirillales bacterium | reverse complement strand
TGGGCGTTTTTCGAGGGGGAGACCTTCGTGCTGCTGGCCTCGGCCGCGGGCAAGGCCACGGGGCTGATCAATCCCTGGTACCTCCTGGTCAGCGTCTGGCTCGGCTCCTATCTCGGCGATCAGGTGTGGTTCACGCTCGGGCGGAAATTCGGCGTCGGCGTGGCGAAGCGGATTCCGGGCGCCGAGCGCCGCCTTGTTCAGGCCCTGAGCTTTCTGGACCGGTACGGCACGCTGTTCGTGCTGTCCTTCCGCTTCGTCTATGGCATCCGCAACGTGTCCTCCGCCGCTTGCGGTGTCGCGGGGATGAACTGGGCGCGGTTCGCGTTCTGGAATTTCATTGCCGCCGGGCTCTGGGCCACGAGCTTTGTCGCCGGCGGGTGGTATCTGGCGGAATGGCTGGGGCCGGATGGCGTGTATTGGATGCTCGCCGGGGTTGGCGCCTGCCTGGTGCTGGTGATTATCTACAAGGTGTGGCGCGGGATTCAGCGCGCCGCCGCCAAGCAGGCCGCCTAGAGCGGAGGGATGGACGCAATGCGCCAGATCGCCGGACAACGCTATCTCAACCTCGAATCCTTCCGCCGCGACGGACAGGGCGTGAAAACCCCGCTGTGGTTCGCCGCCGACCCGGCTGAGCCCGACCGGTTCTATGTCTACAGCACGGCTGACAGCTTCAAGGTGAAGCGTATCCGCCGCAATGCGCAGGTGCGGATCGCCGCGTGCACCATGCGCGGCCATCTGCTGGGCGATTGGATGGATGCGCGGGCCGAGATCGTCTCCGGGGCGGAGGCGGCGCATGCGATGGCCCTCCTCGATCGCAAATATTTTCCGTGGAAACAGCTGATCGGCCTGTTCGCCCGGCTGCGCGGCCATCAGCGCGCGGTTATCCGCATCAGCGCGGCCGCATGATCAGCGTCGATGAGGCCAGAAGCCGCATCCTCGCCGGGTTGCGGCCGACGGCGGCCGAGATCGTGCCGTTGGCTGGCGCCTGGGGACGGGTGACTGCCCAGCCGGTCGCCGCGCGGCTCACCCAGCCGCCGCAGGATGTCTCGGCAATGGACGGCTACGCGCTGCGCGCCGCGGATGGTGTGCTCGGCGCAACGCTTGATGTGGTGGGCTCTGCCCCCGCCGGACATCCATGGCCCGGCACGCTCGGCACCGGCCAGGCTCTGCGGCTGTTCACCGGCAGCATCATCCCCGCTGGCGCTGATGCGATCCTGCTGCAGGAGGACGCCACCCGCGAGGGCGAGCGGGTGACGGTGAACGAGGCGGTGGTGGCCCGGCGCCATATCCGCCGCGCCGGGCAGGACTTCGCCTCAGGCGACGTGTTGGTTCCCGCCGGCAAGTTATTGAATGCACGGGAAATCGGCCTGATGGCGGCGGGGAACCATCCCTGGGTCGCCGTCCATCGACGTCCCCGCGTGGCCATCCTCGCCACCGGCGACGAGATTGCGCTGCCCGGCGAGCCGATCCCGCCGGGCGGCATCGTCTCCTCCAATTCGCATGCGCTGGCCGCCTTGGTACAGGCTTGTGGTGGCGAGGCGGTGGTGCTGCCGGTGGCGCCCGACGACAGCGCCGCCATCGCCGCGGCGGCCGCGGGCGCGCGCTCCTGCGATATCATGGTGACGACGGGCGGCGCCTCGGTGGGTGAGCACGACCTGATCCAGTCCGCCCTCGCCCCGGCCGGGCTGGTGATCGATTTCTGGAAAATCGCGATGCGCCCGGGCAAGCCGCTGATCCACGGCGCGCTTGGCGATGTGCCGCTGCTCGGCCTGCCCGGCAACCCGGTCTCCTCCCTGATCACCGCCATCCTGTTCCTGCTGCCGGCGCTGCGGGTGCTGTCAGGCCTGCCCGGCGCGCAGCCGCCGGTCGGCCAGGCCGTGCTTGGCGCCGATCTGCCCGCCAATGATCATCGCGCCGATCATCTGCGGTCACGCCTCAGCCTCGACTCCGCGGGGAATGCCGTGGTGACCGCTTTCACCCGGCAAGATTCCGCGATGCTGCGGCTTTTGGCCGAGTCGGACGCGCTGATCCTGCGCGCACCGCATGCGCCGGCCGCGAAAATCGGCGAAATTGTGCCGATTATCCGGCTTGATCTGCTTGGCCTGTGAATAAGTTTGACACGGGGAAGGGAACTTAAATAGAACGGGGTATGAGTTGCCGATTTGTTCCGAACGGCGCACAGGAGTTCCCGTCCAATGCTCACCCGCAAGCAGCATGAGTTGCTTACCTTCATCGATCGCCATCTCCGCACCACCGGGTTTTCCCCGAGTTTCGAGGAGATGAAGGATGCGCTGAACCTGCGCTCCAAGTCCGGCATTCACCGGCTGATTTCGGCGCTGGAAGAGCGCGGTTTCCTCCAGCGGCGTCACCACCGCGCCCGTGCGCTGGAAGTCGTCCGCCTGCCCGATGACATCACCGCGCGCGACAAGGCGGTGGCCGAACTCGGCGAGCCCGCTGCGGTCTCCGGCGGCTTCACCCCCAACGTGATCCGCGGTGATTTCAGCGGCCGCCTCGCCGGCGCCAAAGCGGCGAATGACGCGGTCTCGGTGCAGGTGCCCCTTTACGGGCGCATCGCCGCCGGGCTGCCGATCGAGGCGCTTGGCGATACCACGCGGCATATCGACCTTCCCGCCGCCATGCTGGGATCGGGCGAGCACTTCGCCCTCGAAGTCGATGGCGAGTCGATGATCGACGCCGGGATCTGGGATGGCGACACGGTGATCATCCGCAAGTCCGACACCGCCGACACCGGTGATATCGTGGTGGCGCTCGTTGACGAGCAGGATGTGACGCTCAAGCGCCTGCGCCGGCGCGGGAATTCGATCGCGCTGGAGCCGGCCAACGCCACGTTCAAGACGCAGATCTATCCGGCCGACAAGGTCCGGGTGCAGGGTAGGCTGGTCGGGCTGCTCCGCCGATATTGAGGAGAGGCTTGCTTCGGGGCGCGGGCTGACGGCAGGCTGCTTGGAGCAAGAAGGAGCCCGCCATGCCCCGCCCCATCCGCCACCTGCCCGAACCCCGGGCCATGATCGTAGCCCCGCAGCCGGAGGCGGTGGAGGCGGGCACCGAGGTGTTGGCGCTCGGCGGTAGCGCGGTGGATGCCGTGCTCGCCTGCGCCTTCACCCAGGGCGTGGTAGACCCGATGATGTGCGGGATCGGGGGCCTCGGCTCGATGCAGGTGTTCGACCCGAAATCCGGCAGCCATATCATTCTCGACGGGCTCTCCACCTGCCCCGCAGCCGCTTCGCCTGAGATGTGGGAGCGCATTTTCGAGCGCGAATGCTCGGATGGCTATGGCTACGTGCTGAAGGGCGCGGTCAACGAGGTCGGCCACCAGGCGGTCACAACTCCTGGCATTCTCCGGGTATTCGAGGCCGCGCATGCCCGCTTCGGCCAGCGGGACTGGGGGAGCCTGTTCGGCCCGGCCATCCGCTTCGCCCGGGAGGGCTGGGTGGTGCGCCCGCATGTCTCGGCGATGTTCACGATGAACGAGGCCGCGTACGGTCGCGCCGGCTACGCCACCAAGCTGTCCTACACCCCGGACGGCACTCGGCTCTACATGCGCGACGGCGCGCCGAAGCGGGTGGGAGATCCCGTCCACAACCCCGAACTCGCCGCCACCCTCGCCGAAATCGCCGCCAACGGTGCCGAGAGCTTTTTTACCGGCGGCATTGCGGCCCGCATCGACGCCGACATGCGGGCCAATGGCGGGCTGCT
>CAIYPH010000177.1 GCA_903928045.1 uncultured Rhodospirillales bacterium | reverse complement strand
CCGGCTGCCGCGTGATGGTGACCGAAGTGGACCCGATCTGCGCGCTGCAGGCGGCGATGGAGGGCTACGAGGTCGTCACCATGGACGACGTGGCGCCCAAGGCCGACATCTTCGTCACCGCCACCGGCAATGTGGACGTGATCACCATCGACCACATGCGCGCCATGAAGCACCGCGCCATCGTCTGCAACATCGGCCACTTCGACAGCGAGATCCAGGTTGACGCGCTGCGCAACTACACCTGGGACAACGTGAAGCCGCAGGTGGACGAGGTATGCTTCCCCGACGGCAAGCGCCTGATCCTGCTCTCCGAGGGCCGCCTGGTGAACCTGGGCAACGCCACCGGCCACCCCAGCTTCGTGATGTCGGCCAGCTTCACCAACCAGACCCTGGCGCAGCTCGAACTCTGGACGGCGCCCGCCGGCAAGTATGAGCGTCAGGTCTACACCCTGCCCAAGCACCTCGACGAAAAGGTCGCCGCGCTCCACCTCGCCAAGGTCGGCGCCACGCTCACCAAGCTGTCGCCCAAGCAGGCCGAATATATCGGCATGCCCGTCAGCGGCCCCTTCAAGCACGACCTCTACCGCTACTAGCCGCTTGCCAGCCGGCCGGGTTCGCCTGGCCGGTTAGGCATTGCTTCACTTTCACGTGGTCTTCATCGTTTTGCCGTGACGTCGCCTTGATCGTCACGCCATATCGAGGCTCGAAAACCCGGGCTGAGTCGCCTCCCGGGATTTGGAGCCGCTATGATGTCGCAGACCGTTATTTTTGACCCCACGCTACCCTGCACGATGGCCCTGCGTCGCCGCCTCGCGCAAGGCACCGACCAGAGCTTCGCCGCCGACATGCTGTTTCTCGAACGCTGGGAAATCTCCCCCGCCCCCGGCAGCGGGGCCGCCCTGCGCGTCTCGCAAATCCGCCGCGCCAACCCCGAACTGGCCGCGGCCATCCGGGCCGAGATCGCGCAGCAACTGCATAGGTAGGAAGCAAGCGCTTCTTTTTGAAAAAAGAAGCAAAAGCTTTCTATCGGTACGCTTGACGGCCGCACTGGAAGACTCCGCGCCAAACGGACAAAAGTTTTTTGGTTCTTTTTTCCAAAAAAGAACCCCTTCCTTCCTTTCCTCCCTTACCTTGCAGCGACCCCCAACTGGTGGCAGATCATCGCTGCAACGCAGCATCGGAGGCAAAGATGGCGGTGAACAAGGTCTACCCGGACGCGACTGCGGCGCTCGCCGATCTGTTGCGGGACGGCATGACAATCATGGCTGGCGGTTTCGGCCTGTGCGGGATTCCCGGCGTGCTGATCGAGGCAATCAAGGCATCCGGGGTGAAGGACCTCGTCTGCATCAGCAACAACGCTGGCGTTGACGATGCCGGCCTCGGCATCCTGCTGCAAACCCGGCAGATCCGGAAGATGATCAGCTCCTACGTCGGCGAGAACGCCACCTTCGCCAAGCAGTTCCTCGCCGGCGAGCTCGAGATCGAGTTCAACCCGCAGGGCACGCTGGCCGAGCGCATCCGTGCCGGCGGCGCGGGCATCCCTGCGTTCTTCACCAAGACCGGCGTCGGCACCCAGATCGCCGAAGGCAAGGAGGTGCGCGAGTTCGACGGCGAGCAGTATGTGATGGAGCGCGGGCTGTTCGCCGATCTCGCGGTGATCCATGCCTGGAAGGCCGATACCGAGGGCAATCTGGTGTACCGGAAGACGGCGCGGAACTTCAATCCGATGATGGCCACCGCGGCGAAGACGACGGTGGTGCAGGTCGAGCACTTGGTGGAGCCCGGCAGCTTCGATGCCGACCACATCATCACCCCTGGCATCTTCGTCAAGCGCATCGTGCATGTCGGCAATATCGAAAAGCGCATCGAGCAGCGCACCGTGCGCAAGCGCGCGGCTTAAGGGAGGGCACGCATATGGCATGGACCCGCGATGAAATGGCCGCCCGCGCCGCCCGCGAGATCAAGGACGGCTTCTACGTCAATCTCGGCATCGGCATCCCGACCCTGGTGGCCAACCACATCCCCGATGGGATTTCGGTGCAGCTGCACAGCGAGAACGGCATGCTCGGCACCGGGCTGTTTCCCTTCGAGGGCGAGGAGGACGCCGACCTCATCAACGCCGGCAAGCAGACGGTCACGCAGCTCCCCACCACCAGCTTCTTCGACAGCGCGGCGAGCTTCGCCATGGTGCGAGGCGGCCACATCAACATCTCCATCCTCGGCGCCCTTCAGGTCGCCGCGAATGGGGATCTCGCGAACTGGATGATCCCCGGCAAGATGGTGAAGGGGATGGGCGGCGCGATGGACCTGGTGGCCGGCGTGAAGCGCGTGGTGGTGCTGATGGAGCACACCGCGGGGGGCAAGCCGAAGCTGCTGAAATCCTGCACCCTGCCGCTCACCGGCGCCGGCGTGGTGGACATGGTGATCACCGACCTCGGCGTCTTCAAGACCGGCCGCAAGGGCGCGGCCCTGACGCTGCTGGAATGCGCCCCTGGCGTGAGCGTGGAGGACATCCGCACCCTGACCGAAGCCGACTTCATCGTGGCATGAAGCTGGGCGGCGCGGCGTAGCACAGCGTCGCGCCGACCAGCAGGGCGCCGAGGCCGAGCCGGTCGTCCAGGCCGGCCGGCCAGTCGAGCCGGTCATCGGGGTGGGTTTCGTCCACCAGCACGTGATGCACGGCCAGCGCGATCGCGTCCGCCTCGCCGAGCGCCTGCGTGATCCAGGCCGGCAGATCGTCATATCGCCAGCTCCGCCCGCCGATCACCACCGCGGCCCGGTCACCCCGGTCGGCAATAATAGGGCGGCCGGGATCGTCCCAGCCCATGAAGGCCGCCATCGCCGCATCGAACGCGGACGAACGTTCGGCGGCCCAGGCGAGGGCGCGACCGGGGGTGGCGTCCGGCATGATTTCGCTGGCACGGAGCCACTCGACGAACACGCCGAGGCCGCTCGCTGCCTCGGCTTCGCTTTCAGGGTGCCATGCGATTGAAACCATGCCGATTCCCAAAATAGGGGCCTTGATCCCGGGAGCAAGGGGAGGCTATATGCGCCCCTCTTCGAGACCCAAGCCGAAGAGACGGAATGTGGGGCCATAGCTCAGCTGGGAGAGCGCCTGAATGGCATTCAGGAGGTCAGCGGTTCGATCCCGCTTGGCTCCACCATCCCCGCCAAAATCGCCGCCGCCTGTTGAACCACGCGGGCCCAGTCGCCGCTGGTGGTTTGTCGGAGGATGCGCAGCGTTGGATACCATGGGCTGTCTTCCCGCCCGGCCAACCAGCGCCAGCAGGAATCGTAGCGATCAAGCAGCAGCACCGGCTTGCCCAGGGCTCCGGCCAGATGCGCGACCGAGGTATCGACGCTCACCACCACGGCGAGATTGGCGATGATCGCCGCGGTATCGGCAAAATCAGTGACGTCAGCCATGCAGTCATGCAGGGCGAAGCCCTCCGGCCGCGGCTCCTCGGCCGGGGCACCCTTCTGCAGGCTGATCAGCCGTACCCCAGGGATGGCGCCCAGCGGCGCGAGGTCGGCCAGTGACGCGCTCCGCCGCCGGTCGAGCGAGGTGAACCAGGGCAGCCATGGCCGCGCCTGCCCGGCCCACACCAGGCCGACGCGCAATCCGCCGGTCGGTAGCCTGGCATCCCAGGCCGTCGCAAGCGTGGGGTCTGCGCGAAGGTAAGGGATCTCGGCTGGAATCGTCTCCAGCGTCGCACCGAAGGCCCGGGGCAGGCTGAAGACCGGGACGTGCCAGTCGAACGCCGGGATCGGCGCGCCCTCGGGGAGGATCTCGACCCGCGGGAGCTGGGCCAGCAATCGGGTCAGCGCGGTGGGAACGCGCAGCAACACCCGCGCCCCGCGTGCCGCGAGCATCGGGAGGTAGCGGCCGAATTGCAGCGTGTCGCCAAAGCCTTCCTCGTGCCAGGCCAGCACCGTCCGGCTCGTGAGATCGAGCGTATGGACGTTGGGGAGGAGCCGGTCCATCGGCAGTCCGGGTCCGCGACCCGAAGCGAGCCTGGCCTCGTAGTCCGGCCAGGCCTCCGCCATGCGTCCGGCGCGGAGCAGAGCGACCGCGCGATTAAGGCGGATGCGCGGGTCATCCGGCGCGCAGGCGACCGCCCGGTCATGGGCGGCCACGGAGGCGTCGAACCGGCCCTCGACTTTCAGCGCCATGCCGAGATTGGTCCAGGCGCCGCCTTCATCGGGGTTGAGCGCCACCGCGCGTTCGAACGCCAGGATGGCGGCCGCCGCGTCACCGGCCTCCAGCAGGGCCATGCCCAGCATGTTCCAGCCCGGGGCGAATTCCGGCATGCCGGACAACCCGCGCCGCATCGCCGCCGCCGCGCCGCGTGCCTGGCCGCAATCGAGCAGGAATTCGGCCTGGCAATAAGCGAGCCGCGCGTCCGCCCAATCGAGCGCCGCGCAATGGGCGAACTGGGTGGCAACCAGTTGTGTGTTGTCGGGGGAGAGCCGGGCGAGATCGGCGCAGGGATGGGCGAAATCCGGCCGGGCGCGCGCGACGTGGAGCAGCAAGGGCGCCGCCCGCCCGGGGTCTCCTTGCAGCGCGCAAGCGAGGCCGACCACCAGGGTTGCCTCGATGTCCCCGCCATCCCCGCGGAAGAAGGGGGTTGCGAGGGCTTCGGCCTCGGCGCCGCGCCCGGCCTCGAGGGCGGCCAGGGCGCCGCCGAGGGCGGTTGCGCGGGTGACGGGGTTTTGCATACCGGCATATTCGCCGGCGGCGATTAACCCCGGGTGAATCAGGCCGCCTTGCGCCAGCTCAGCTCGGCGTCGATCGCGGTGGCGAAGGCGTCGAGCGTCACCTTGATGTCGTCCTCGGTATGGGCGGTCGAGATGTAGGTCTTGCCATCGCTTTTCAGCACGCCGTTGTCGCGGATGGTCTGGTTGAACCGCCGCACCGCCGCCGCGTCGCTGCGCATCACCGCGCGGTAGTCGTTGAGGTTGCCCTCGGCGAACACCACGTCGAACATCACGGGATGGCCGAGCACCTGGGCCGGCAGACCGGCGCGGCGGAGCATCTCGCCGATGGTGTCGATCAGCGTCTGCCCGGTTGCGTAGGCGCGCTCGTACTGGCCGGGCTCGCGCAGCACGGCCAGCGAGGCGAGGCCCGCGGCCGAGGCCACCGGGTTGCCGGAGAGGGTGCCGATCTGGGTCATGAACTTGTCGTCGCCGACCTTGGCGCGGTCGAACATCGCCATGATCTCGGCCTTGCCCGCCACCGCGGAGAGCGGGAAGCCGCCGCCGATGATCTTGCCCATGGTGCAGATGTCCGGCGTGATCCCGTAGAGCTCCTGGGCGCCGCCATAGGAGAAGCGGAAACCGGTGACCACCTCGTCGAAAATCAGGGGGATGCCGAGCTCGGCGGTCACCGCGCGGATGGCGGCGAGGAAGCCCGGGGCCGGGGCAATCAGGCGCTGGAAGGGCTCGACGATGACGCCGCCGAGTTCATCGGCATATTCGCGGATCATCCGCACCGCAGCGTCGGTGTCGTTGAACGGGGCGACAAGCACCTCGTTCTGCACGCTGCGCGGGATGCCGGGGGTATCGGGCACGGCTTGCGGGAAGTTGGCGAGGCGCTTGGGGGCCAGGCTCATCAGCCCCCAGTCGGACATGCCGTGATAGCCGCCCTCGAACTTCAGGATCTTCTCGCGGCCGCGAAAAGCGCGGACCAAGCGCATTGCGTAGGCATCGGCCTCGGTGCCCGACGAGCAGAAGCGGACCTGCTCGGCGCAGGGGACGGCGCGGACGATTTCCTCGGCGAGGAGGATGCCATGCTCGTTGTTGGTGAAGAAGGTGGTGCCCTTGCGCACCTGCGCCTCTACGGCCGCGGTCACGTCGGGGTGGCAGTGGCCGATGAACATCGGGCCGGAGCCGAGGAGGTAGTCGACATATTCATTGCCGCTGACATCCCACACCCGTCCGGCGCGGCCCTCGGCGATGACGATCTCCATCGGCACGTTGCCGAAGGTGCCGCCGGGCAGCACGCGGCGGGCGATGGCGACGAGGTCCTGTTCGCGCTGGGAGGTGGGCATGGTGGGGTCCCTTGTGATGAGGGGGGAAACTCAACACCGGGAGAGGTTTGGCGCAAGGGGAAGGAAGGGCTTCTTTTTTGAAAAAAAGAAACAAAAAACTTTTCTCACTTTGGCTGGTACCACTTCGACCATCCCGGGATGGCCGCGCCAACGGCAACGAAGTCAGAAAAAGTTTTTTTGGTTCATTTTTGTTCACAAAAAGAACTGCTTCAAATCGCCACCCTTACCCCTAACTCGACCACACGATCCGACGGAATGCGAAAGAACTCGGTGGCCGACACCGAGTTGCGCGCCATCAGCAGGAACAGCCACATCCGCCACATCGACATTTTCGGCGCCGCCGCGGCGACCAGGGTTTCGCGGCCGAGGAAGTAGCTGGCCTGCATCGGGTCGACGGTGACGCCGGCGGCCTGGAGGCCGGCGAGTTCGCGGGGCAGGTTGGGGCTTTCCATGAAGCCGTAGCGGATCAGCACGCGATGAATGCCCGGCGCCAGCTCGGTGATCTCGGCGCGCTCGCCTGCGGCCACTTCGGGGACGTCGACGTTCTGCACGGTGACGAACAGCACCCGCTCATGCAGCACCTTGTTGTGCTTGAGGTTGTGCAGCAGGGCGCCGGGCACGTGGTCGGGGTTGCCGGTCATGAACACCGCCATGCCCGGCACGCGGATGGTGCGGGATTGCGGCAGGCGGGCGAGGAAGGAGGCCAGCGGCAGGCTGTCGGTTTTCCAGCGTTCGAGCAGGAGGACACGGCCGCGCTTCCAGGTGGTCATCAGGATGAAGATGGTGAGGCCCAGCACCAGCGGGACCCAGCCGCCCTCGACGATTTTCAGCGCGTTGGAGGCGAAGAAGGCGATGTCGATCACCATCAGGCCGCCGAAGCAGCCGAGCGCGGCCCAGCGCGACCAGTGATAGGTGCGGCGGAAGGCGACGATGGCGAGGATGGAGGTGGCGATGAAGGTGCCGGTGACGGCGATGCCGTAGGCGGAGGCCAGAGCATCGGAGCTGCGGAAGGCGGCGACGAGGAAGAGCACGCCGAGCAGCAGCGTCATGTTCACCTGGGGCAAATAGATCTGGCCCTCCTCGGTGGCGCTGGTGTGGCGCACCGT
>CAIYPH010000176.1 GCA_903928045.1 uncultured Rhodospirillales bacterium | reverse complement strand
TCGACAAGCTGGGCGCGGATTGGCGCGGCGATCCGTCGAGCGCGCTGCTGGAAGTGCTCGACCCCGAGCAGAACAGCACCTTCGCTGACCACTACCTCGAAGTCGATTATGACCTGTCGGACGTGATGTTCGTCACCACGGCCAACAGCCTGCGCATGCCGCAGCCGCTGATGGACCGCATGGAGATCATCCGCATCGCCGGTTACACCGAGGACGAGAAGGTGGAGATCGCCAAGCGGCATCTCATCTCCAAGCAGATCGAAGCCCACAGCCTCAAGCCCGATGAGTTCACCGTGAGCGAGGACGCGCTGCGCGATCTCGTGCGCTACTACACGCGTGAGGCCGGCGTGCGGAACATGGAGCGTGAGATCGCCAACCTCGCCCGCAAGGCGGTAAAGGAGATCGTCACCTCCAAGTCCAAGAAAGTCGCCATCACCGTCAAGAACCTCGAGAAATACGCGGGCGTTCGCAAGTTCCGCTTCGGCGAGGCTGAGGCGGAGGACATGGTGGGCGTGGTGACGGGGCTGGCCTGGACGGAAGTCGGTGGCGAGATCCTCACCATCGAAAGCGTCATGCTGCCCGGCAAGGGCAATGTGAAGCACACCGGCAAGCTCGGCGACGTGATGCAGGAGAGCGTTTCGGCCGCACTCAGCTACGTGCGCAGCCGCTCCATCAGCTTCGGCATCAAGCCGACGCTGTTCGAAAAGCGGGACATCCACGTCCACGTGCCGGAAGGCGCGACGCCGAAGGACGGACCGTCGGCTGGCATCGCCATGGCCACCTCCATCGTCAGCGTGCTCACCGGCATCCCGGTGCGGCGTGACGTGGCGATGACCGGCGAGATCACGCTGCGCGGCCGCGTGCTGCCGATCGGCGGGCTGAAGGAGAAGCTGCTCGCAGCCCTCCGCGCCGGCATCAAGACGGTCTTCATCCCGAAGGACAACGAGAAGGATCTCGCTGAAATTCCGGACAACGTGAAGAAGCATCTGCAACTGATCCCCGTCGCCCACGTGGACGACGTGATCAGCCAGGCCCTCGTGCGCAAGCCCGAGGCGATCGAATGGGTAGAGCCGGCCGAGCCGGCGGTCACCCAGGCAGCGCCGGCCACCCCGGCCCTGCCACACTGACCCCGGGACGCAGCCCTCGGCATCTTGCATGAGGGCTGCTACTCGCGGTTGTAATCATCCACCCAATTGGCGATAATTGAATTCTATTGCCGCATTGACCAGTCCAGGGGGCTTACACGTGAACAAAATGGATCTCATCGCCGCGGTTGCGGCGCGTGGCGACATGCCGAAGGCCAAGGCCGGCGAGGCCGTCGATGCGGTGCTCACCGCCATCGAAGGCGCGCTGAAGGCGGGCGAGGAAGTGCGCCTCGTCGGCTTCGGCACCTTCGCCGTCACCCAGCGCAAGGCCTCCAAGGGCCGTGACCCGCGCACCGGCGCCGAAATCGACATCGCCGCCACCACCTCCGTGCGCTTCAAGGCCGGCAAGGGCCTGAAGGACGCGCTGGTCTAACCAGCGCTCGCGCGGGCGGTTAGCTCAGCGGTAGAGCGTCTCGTTTACACCGAGAGGGTCGGCGGTTCGAAACCGTCACCGCCCATACGCGCGCTTTCAAGACGACCCGATATGCGCCATCCTGGTCCCCGCAAAGGAGGATCAGCGATGACGCGTGTCGTTTTAACCGAGTCGGGGGCGCGAGATGTCCCTGATGGCGAGGGGCTGTGGCTCGATGCCGCCGACTGCCTCGCTGCAATCGGCTGGGAAGCCAAGCCCGAGGGCATGTGCCGCGGCGAAATCTGCATCCCGCTGCCAACCACGATGCGCCGCGGTGACGTGGTCGATGTCGCGGCCTTCTGGCGCCTGATCGAGGCGCCGGCGGTATCCGACTCGATGGGCACCGTCTGGTCCCTCGGCGTCGCCGCGCAGGAGCGCCGGCAGGCGCTGGAAACCCTCACCGCCCCCGATTTCCAACTGCCCGATCTCGCCGGCCAGACCCATCGCCTCGCCGATCTGCGCGGCAACAAGGTCCTGCTGGTCACCTGGGCGTCCTGGTGAGGCTGTAGATTGGACTTGCCCGTGTGGCAGCAACTCTACGCCGATCTCAAGGACCAGAATTTCCAGATCGTCGCCGTCGCCGAGGAAAGCCGTGGCGCCGAAAGTGCCCGCCCGTGGATCGAGCAGGCAAACCCGGACTATCTCTGCCTGATTGACCAGGAACACTTCGTCGCCGCCCGCTACGGCATGGTCAACGTGCCCCAGGCCGTCTGGATCGGTGAGGATGGCAGCATCGTCCGCCCGCCGGAAACCGCCGGCTCCACCGACCATTTCCGCCGCATGGACCTCGCGACCCGCACCATGGCGCCGGAGGACCAGAAAGCCCGCCTCGCCGCCCGCGTGGCCTATATGGACGCGGTGCGCGACTGGGTGCGCACCGGCAAGCACGCGCTGGACGCTCCGGCGGCCCGCCGCGCCTTGCCGGAGGTCACGCCCAACATCGCCGCGGCCGACGCCCATTTCCGCCTCGGCCTGTGGCTGCGCGACGCGGGGCGCACGGAGGAGGGCGATGCCCAGCTCAAGGAGGCCGCAAGGCTGCATCCCGAGAGTTGGAACATCTGGCGTCAGGCGGCCGATCTCGAGGCAGTCGGCAATTCCGGCGGCCCGGCCTTCTGGGAACGCGTGCGGGCGCTGGGTGACAAACCCTATTACCCGCCGCCGAACCTGCCGGATTTCCCCGCGGCGTCTTGACGATCCCGTCCACGGCTCCCACCCTCACTCCAAACGAGTGAGGGTGGGATGTCGATGGGCCGGACTCTGGCGGAAAAAGTGTTGTCGCGGGTTTCGGGCGGCCGGGATGTGCGCGCCGGCGACGAGGTGATGGCGCGGCCCGACTTCGTGGTGGTCTATGATTTCCCTGGCTATACCGACGTCATCTTCCGCCAGATGAAGGAGGATTTCGGCATTGACCGGGTGACCGACCCCAGCCGCTACGCCATCTTCATCGACCATATGGTGCCAACGGCCACGCCGAAGGAAGAAGAACTCCATATCCAGACGCGCAACTGGTGCGCCGAGCAGGGGGTGCCGCTCTATGAGCGCCGCGGCATCGGCCACCAGGTCGCGGCCGAACTCGGCTACGCCAACCCCGGCGCCTTCGCGGTGCATTTCGACGGCCATATCAGCCAGCTCGGCGCCTATGGCACGCTGGCGATCGGCTTGCGGCGCAACATCCTCGAAGCCTTCGTGCGCGAGCGGGTGTCGCTGAAAGTGCCGCACACCACCCGCATCAACCTCACCGGCACACTGCGCAAGGGCGTGATGGCGCGCGACGTGTTCCACCACATCGTGCGCGTGATCGGCCCCAGCGCCTGCCGCTTCCAGGTGATGGAGGTCGGCGGCCCCGCCCTGCAATACATCTCGCTTGAAGGCCGCCAGACCATTTGCGGGCTGGCGATGTTCACCGGCGCGGTGACGGCGGTGATCAACCCCGACGAGGCCTCGCTCGCCTACACCACGCCGCGCAACCGCATCGCCGTGCCGGTCGAAACCTCGGACCCCGATGCGGACTACGCCGCCGTGCACACGATCGACCTCACGGACCTCGAACCCATCATCGTGCTGCCGCCCAACCCCGCCAACACGCGCAACCTCTCCGAGCATCTCGGCATCGAGGTGCAGTCCGGCTATCTCGGCTCCTGCGCCTCCGGGCGGATGGAGGATCTGCGCATCGCCGCCCAAATCCTGAAAGGGCGGCGGGTGAAGGACGGGTTCTCGCTTCACGTCATTCCCACCTCGCAGGACATCATGGCCAAGGCCGCCGCCGAAGGGCTGATCGGCACGCTGGTGGAAGCCGGCGCCTTCACCTCCTCGCCCTCCTGCGACTACTGCTTCGGCCGCATCGCGACGATGACGGCGGGGCAGAAGGCGGTCTCTACCGGCACGCTCAACGTGCCCGGCCGCATGGGCTCGCCGGACAGCCAGATCTTCCTGGTCAACGCCGCGGCCGTTGCTGCCGCCGCCATCGAGGGCCGCATCGCCGACCCCCGCAAGTATCTCTGAGGGAGACCGCACATGGCGCTCGCCGATCTCAAGGGCCGCGTGGCCTGGGTGTTCGCGGAGGAGAACTTCGACGTCGATCTCATTGTCGGCGTGAAGAACATCAAAATCACCGACATCGCCGAACTCGCCAAGGCGGCGATGGAGGCGTACGACCCGGATTTCGCCAAGCTCGTCCGCCCCGGTGACATGATCGTCGGCGGCGGCAATTTCGGTTACGGCCACCCGCACTACCCGCCTTTGCGTGCGCTCAGCCATCTCGGCCTGCGCGGCATTCTCGCCGAAAGCTTCTCTCCGGGCTTCTGGCGCGGCGAAATCAGCATGGGCACGCCCTTGATCTCCTGCCCCGGCATTCTCGGCCTGGTGAAGCGGTGGGATGAGCTCGAGGTCAGCTGGGCCGATGGCGTGGTGCGCAACCTCACCCAGGGCACATCGCTGCCCTTCGAGCCGCTGAGTGCCGCGGACGGGTTGATGGTGGAAACCGGCGGGCTGGTGCCGTATCTGAAGGCTCAATTGCAATCCGCCTGATCGGCGGCAGGGAGATCGACCATGAAACAGCGCAAATGGTTCCGCGAACGCCTCCTCTCCGGCCAGACCATCTGGTCCGCCGGTGCCTATGACGCCCTCAGCGCCAAGCTGATCGAGGCGGCCGGCTTCGATGCCATGCTGACGACGGGCTTCGGCATTTCCGCCAGCCATCTCGGCCAGCCCGACGTTGAGCTCTACACGATGACGGAGAACCTCAACGTCGTCCGCCAGATCTGCAACGCCGTGGACATCCCGGTGGTGGCGGATTGCGACACCGGCTACGGCAACGCCATCAACGTGATGCGCACCGTGCGCGAGTTCGAGCAGGCCGGCGTTTCCGCCGTCATTCTCGAGGACCAGGTGGTGCCCAAGCGCTGCCCGGCGATCGCCAACCGCGTCGAGGTGATCCCCCGCGCCGAAGCCGTGGCCAAGATCAAGGCCGCCGTCGAGGCCCGGCGTGACCCCGATCTCGTCATCATCGCCCGCACCGACGCCGACACCGAGGAAGAATCGATCGCCCGCGCCCAGGCCTATATCGAGGCGGGTGCCGACATGATCCAGCCGATCAGCAAGACCTTCAAGGACGGCGCCGGCCTGCGCCGCATGAAGGCGGCCGTCTCCCGCCCGCTCTCGCTGCAGGTGCTGGGCTGGCTGGAGAAGGACCTCTCCTCCGACGATCTGCGCGAAATCTCGGGGATGGCGACCTTCCCGCTGGTGCCGCTGATGACGGTGGCGATCGCGCTGCAGCAGAACCTCGCGGCGCTGGCGGCCGCCAAGCACGCTGGCAACCTGCCGCTGCCGATGATGGACCACAAGAAATTCGCCGACGTGCTGGGCTTTGCGAAAATCACCGAGCTGCAGCATCGCCTGCTGCCGGAAGCGCCGGATTTTCTCAAGCACGCGGCGGAGTAAGGCAGGAAGCAGTTCTTTTTTGAAAAAAAGAACCAAAAAACTTTCGTCCGTTTTGCTGCGCGCTTTCCTGGGAGAGCGCGCAGCAAACGGATAAAAAGTTTTTGCTTATTTTTTCAAAAAGAAGCGCTTCCTTCCCCCTTTAACAAACGAAAGACGATGGGGAACACGACCATGACATTCCGTTCTACGCTGGCGGCGCTCGCCCTGGCGGCCGGCTTCGCCGCCCCGGCGCTGGCGCTCGATGCCGGCACCTACAAGGTGGGCTTCGTCACCGACAACACCGGCCCGCTCGCCTTCGCCGGCACCAGCTTCACCCGCGGCGCCGAACTCGCCGCCGAGCAGATCAGCGGCGGCGGCTACATGGCCGTCGGCGCCAAGATCGAGCTGGTGCAGAAGGAGGGCGCGGGCGATGCCGCGCGCTCGATCCAGAGCTACAATCAGCTCATCGCCGATCGCAACGTGATCGCCACCGCCTGCTGCATCCTTTCGCCGATCGCCGGTGCCATCAAGCCGATCGCGCTCAACAACAAGGTGCCGCTGGTGATCTACGGCGCCACCGCGCCCGGTCTGCCGAGCCTGCCCTTCGTCTACAGCGTGACCGGCCTGCCCGGCCCGGCCGAGGTCGCGATGTCCAAGCACATCGCCGAGGTGGCGAAGCCGAAGACGGTCGCCTACTTCGTGCTGTCCGACAATGAAGCCTTCCAGGGCCGCTTCAAGGCCAGCCAGGCCGCGATGGAGGCCGCCGGCGCCAAGACGCTGGGGGTGGTGAGCGTGCTCTCCGCCGACACCGATTTCACCGCCGCCGCCACCCAGGCGATCGCGCTGAAGCCGGACCTGATGATGGTCTACACCACCCAGAGCCCCGCCGCCGGCATCATCGCCGCCGTGCGCGCCCGCGGTTGGGCCGGGCTGATGAGCGCCAATGACGCGATCTCCCCGCTCGCGGTGTTCAAAAAGATCGGCCCCCCGCTCGCCGGCGTGCCCTTCCCGGTGAATTTCTCCGCCGATGCCTCCGAGACCCCCAAGGCGAAGGGCTTCATCGAGGCTTACACTGCGAAATTCGGCGCGGCCCCCGATCTCTACTCGGCGCAGGGCTACACCGCGATTTGGCTGATCGCCCAGGGCCTCAAATCCCTCCCGGGCAAGCCGAGCCGCGAGGCGCTTGCCACCGCGCTCAGCAAGATCACCGAACTTGAGCATGACGTCTATGGCGGCCTGCCGATGACCAACGGCCAGGCCGGCACCCGCTACACGCTGTTCCTGAACTGGACCCCGGACGGCAAGATCGCCGCCTGGAAGCCGTGACGGACGGGCGGAGCGGGTAACCGCTCCGCCAGCCTTCTGCGCACGATGGAGCTGTTTCTCGCCCAGTTGCTGAACGGCTGCGCCCTGGGCGCCTTGTACGGCCTGTTCGGCATCGGATTCGGCCTGGTGTTCGCCACCATGGGCATCCTCAACGCCGCCCAGGGCGCCTATGCGAGCTGGGCGGCGATCATCGCGATGTATGCGATCGAGCTGGCCGGGCTGCCGTTTCCGGTCGCCGCGCTCGCCGGCATCGCGGCCGGCGGGGCGGTGGCGGTGCTGGTCGACCAACTCGGCTTCGAGCCGCTGCGCCGCTTCGGCCCGGGCAACCACCAGGCGGCGATGCTCGGCGCACTGATCACCTCCATCGCATTCTGGATCATGCTCGACAGCGCGGCCGGGCTGATGACCGGCCAGCAGAGCCTGGCCTTCCCGCCCGGCTCCTACCCTGCGACCGTGTTCCAGATCGGCCCGCTGCTGCTGCCGGCGATGCAGGCGGTCAGCCTGCTCGCGCTGGCCGTGGTGGGCGGCGGGATGCACTGGCTCAACACGCGCACCCGCTTCGGCGCCGCCATGCGCGCTGTTGGGTGGGACCCGGTGGCGGCCGCGCTCGGCGGCGTCAACAGTCGGGTGATTGTCGTGGCCACCGCCGGGTTGGCCGGCGGGATTTCCGGGCTTGCCGGGATTCTCGCGGGCATCTCCACCGCCAATATCTCGGCCGGGCTCGGCCAGGGGCTGATGCTCAAGGGCTTCGCGGCCGTGGTGGTGGGCGGCTATGACGACATCCGCGGCACCGCGCTCGCCGGGCTGCTGCTCGGCGTGCTGGAGGTGTTCTGCGCGCAATACCTCTCCTCCTCCTGGCGCGACGCCTTCGCTTACGCCCTGCTGCTCGGCTTCCTGATGCTCCGCCCACGCGGCCTGTTCGGCGGCGGCGGCTTCACCCGCGCATGAGTGACCTGATGGAAGACCTGTGGGCGGCCTATGCCAGCACGCTCGGCTTCGCGATGGTGAATGCCTTCTTCGCATTGGCAACCTACGCCACCCTCTCGGCCGGCATATTGAGCTTCGCCGCCGTGACATACGGCGCGGCCGGCGGCTTCCTTGGCGCCCAACTGCTGCTGAACACCGCTTTGCCGCTGCCGGTGATTTTCGTGGCCTCGGCGACGGCCGGCCTCGCGATGGCGATGATCGTCGCCGCACTATTCCTGCGGCTCGAAAGCCACTGGATGGCACTGTCGAGCCTCGCGCTGGTGCTGATCACCCGCGTGGTGGTGCTGAACACCCCCGGCCTCACCGGCGGCGTCAACGGGCTCAGCCTGCCCGCCCCCTTATCGATGATCTGGCTCGTCGCCCTGCTGGCGCTCGCAGTCTTCGGCTTCTGGCTGCTCGACCGCTCCTGGTACGGCATCGCCGCCAAATCCGTGCGCGAGGACCCATCCGTCGCCGCCTGCATGGGTATCGACCCGCGTCGCATCCAACTCATCGCCATGGCCGTCAGCGGCCTGGCCGGCGGGCTCGGCGGCGTGCTGATGGCGATGATGCTGCAATTCGTCTCGCCCGACACCTTCTTCATCCACGTCGCCTTCACCATGATCGCCGGCGTCGTGCTGGGCGGCTCGCACCACTGGTTCGGCCCGGTGCTGGGCGCCGCCGTCTTCACCGCCCTTCCGACGGTGATGCAGGCGGTGGTGCCCGATTTGCAGGACATCGCGAACGGCGCCGCCCTCCTGCTCATCATGATCTTCCTCCCGCGCGGCCTGCTCGACCCGCGTGCCCTCCGCCTGCGCCGGGCCGCGAAATGAGCCTGCTGGCGCTCGACGGCGTGCGCAAATCCTTCGGCGGCGTCACCGCGGTGGCGGACCTCTCCTTCACCGTGCGCGAAGGCGCGGTGGCCGGGCTGATGGGCCCGAACGGCGCCGGCAAAACCACCGTCATCAACCTCATCAGCGGCCTGCTGCACCCCGATGCCGG
>CAIYPH010000175.1 GCA_903928045.1 uncultured Rhodospirillales bacterium | reverse complement strand
CGGCGCCGGCCCCCATGCCCGGCACGACCACCAGATCGATGCCGGTGATGGCGGGATTCTCGATGGTCCAGAGTGACTGAATGCGATCGGCGTAATTCTTGATGATCCAGTCGCGGATGAATCGTGTCGGCACGGCGAGCGAAACCTCGCCATCCAGTTCCGACATCACCTTCAGCGGATTGAGCCAGCTACGAAACGCCGCTTCGCCGAACTCGGCGCGCAACATGTCCAGAACCCGCGCCCATTCCCGATCCAACGCCCCCGACATGACCGGACTATCCTTTTGCTTCTTTACCGTTGCGATGCGGGCGCTCTCTTCGATATGCTCTGACATACCAGCCAACAGATTCTCCTTGCCCCGGACACTGCAAGATTGGGAAAAGCGCGATGCGGGGCCAAGGAATTCAGGCGCGCAACGCGGGTGCTGGGTCCACCGGGAAGGAACGTCGGGGCGGACGGAGAACTCTATCGGGAGGGGGGCAGACGAGCAAGAAGATCGAAAGAGGAACGGCAAAAATATATTTTTGCCAAGTAAAAGACAAATAAAAAGCGCCCATACGGGCGCTTTTTATCCAATAATTATCAGCAATTAACTCTAATTATTGACCCGGCATCTTCGCAGATACCGCTAAGCGATGGGTTCAGCCCATCGCCTTGATGCGGGCCGTCAGGCGCGACAGCTTGCGCGACACGGTATTGATATGAATCACGCCGCGCGTGGTGCCGCGCTGCAATTCCGGCTGGGCCAGCTTGAACTCGGCCTGGGCCGCTTCCTTATTGCCCGAACCGATCGCGGTCTCGACCCGCTTCAGGAAGGTGCGGATACGGCCGACGCGGCTGGTATTGACTTCGGCGCGGCGCGCGTTGCTGCGGATGCGCTTTTTGGCGGATTTATGATGAGCCATCTATCTTCTCGAATTGCAGTCGCAAGCGGCCCATTAGCCGATCGCGGAAGGGCGCGACATTAACGATTTTTAAATGCGCGCGTCAAGCCGTCTGGCGACGTTCGACGCGACTTATCCACAGTCCCCGATTCTTGCGGTCAGCGGTTCTTAAATGCCGGCGCCCGCTTCTCGGCGAAAGCCCGGGCGCCCTCCAGTTGATCCTCGCTGGTATAGAGCGTGGCGATGCTGGGATAGCCGCGCGCGTTGATGCGGGCGAGCGCCTCGACGAAGGGTACCCCTTCGCTCTCTCGCGCGACCTCCTTGATGGCGGCGAACACGAGGGGCGGCCCGGCGGCGAGTTGGGCGGCGAGGGTGCGGGCGCGGTCCATTAGGGCATCGGGGGGAACGACGTCATTCACCAGGCCCCAGTGCTTCGCTTCCGCCGCCTCCATCCAACGGCCGGTGAACAGCAGCTCCATGGCGATGTGGTAGGGGATCCGGCGCGGCAGCTTCAGCGTCGCGGCGTCGGCGATGGTGCCGGAGCGGATTTCGGGCAGGGCGAAGCGGGCGGTCTCGGCGGCGATGATGAGATCGGCGGACAGCGCGATCTCGAACCCGCCGCCAACGGCGATGCCGCCCACCGCGGCAATCACCGGCTTGTTGAGGCCAGGCAGGGTCTGGAGTCCGCCAAAGCCGCCGATGCCGTAATCGGCATCGGGCGGTTCGCCCTCGGCGGCGGCATTGAGGTCCCACCCCGCGGAGAAGAACCGCTCCAGGGCCGAGCCGAGAATGGCCACACGCAGGGTGGGGTCATCGCGGAAATCGGCGAATACCTCGCCGAGTTGGCGGCTGGTGGCGGCATCGATGGCGTTGGCTTTGGGGCGGTTGAGCAGCACTTCGAGCACCGCGCCATCGCGGCGGAGAATGAATGGCGGTTCGCTCATGCGCGCTCTTTCGTCATGCGGATCACCACGTCAGCCGCGACCGCGCCGCGCCCGGTGGGGCGGACCATCAGCGGGTTGATCTCCATTTCCAGCAGCGTGCCCGCCTGCGCGATGGCAAAGCGCTGCACCGCCAGCACCGCCGCTATCGCCGCGCCGACGTCGCCAGCGGGTTTGCCGCGGAACCCGGCCAGCAGCCGCCCGACGCGCAGGGAGCGCAGCGCGTCTGCGATCTCGCCGGCATCGGCGGGTATGCACAGCACCGCGGTATCGCCGACCAGCTCGGCCAGCACGCCGCCGGAGCCGAGCAGCAGATAAAGGCCCACGACCGGATCGCGCGCGACGCCGATGATCACCTCGGCCACCGCGTCCTCCACCATGCGCTCGACGATCAGCGGGCCGCCGAAAGCCGCCATCGCCTCGGCGGCGGCCATCACCGCGTCCGCGCTGTCGAGCCCGAGGCGGACGCCGCCGACTTCGGTTTTGTGCAGGAGGTGGGTGGCGCCGGTTTTCATCGCGACGGGGAAACCGAGCGCCTCGGCGGCCAGCACCGCCTCGGCCGGGGAGACGACCAGGCGGCCCTCCGGCACCGCGAGTCCGTGCCCGGCCAGCGTGCGCTTGCCGCGCCATTCGCCGAGGCTCTGTGCTTCGCCGACTGGCGCTGGGGAGGCGAGTGGCGCCGGGCGCTCGACCGCTTCCCCGATCTCGGCGGCTGCCCTGAGTGCTGTCAGCGCCTCATCAAGCCCGCAGAGCGGCACCACGCCCGCCTCGGCCAGGGCCAGCGCGCGCGCCTCGGGCATTGCCTCGGGCAGGGTGGCAATCACCGCGGCGGGCGCGCCGGTTGCGGCGTGGGCTGCGACCATGGCGTCGGCGGCGATGGCCCAGTCGGCGCCGTCGCAGCGGTCTTCGCGCGGGAAGTCGAGGATCAGGGCGGTCATCCCGAAGCCGGCCTGCATCATCGCGCCGAAGGTCGCGGTCAGCGCCGGGCCGTTGGCCCAGGAGAAGGTGTGGTAATCCAGCGGGTTGCTGACCGTCACCAGCGCCGGCAGGGTGGCTGCGACTGCCGCGTGTGATGCTGCATCCAGCGGCCGGAACGTGAGCCCGCTGCCCTCGGCGCGATCGGCGACTAGCGCCGCCTCGCCGCCGGAGCAGCTCATCGAGGCGATGTCGCGGCTGCGCAAGGGGCCCGCGACGTGCAACACCGTCAGTGTCTCCAGCAGCGCCGGCACGCTCGCCACCTGCGCCACGCCGAGCCGGCGCAGGAAGGCCCGTGTCGGCGCGTCCCCGCCGGCCAGCGAGGCGGTGTGGCTCGCGGTGAGCGCGGCGCCGGCCGCCGAACCGCCGGTCTTCAACGCCACGATCGGCACCCCGCGCCCCTGCGCCGCGATCGCCGCCGTGGCAAATTCCGCCGCATCGTCGATCCCCTCGATATGCAGGCCGATCGCGGTGATCCGAGGGTCCTCCAGCAGCGCCGCGATCACCGCGGACATGCCGACGACCGCCTGGTTGCCGAGCGTGATCAGGCAGGCCAGCGGCAAAGCGCGGCGATGCATGGTGATGTTGACGCCGATATTGCCGGACTGGGTGATCACCGCCACCCCGCGCCCCACGCGCCGGCCGCCATGCTGGTCCGGCCACAGCAGCACGCCGTCGAGATAGTTCACGAAGCCGTAGCAGTTGGGGCCGAGCACCGGCATGTCGCCGGCCGCGGCGCGGAATTCCGCCTGCAACCCGGCCTCGCCGCTCTCGGCAAACCCGGAGGCATAGGCCACCGCGCCACCACAGCCGGCGGACGCCAGCTCCCGGAGCACGCCAAGCGTCAGATGCCGGTTGAGGCCGATGAAGGCGGCATCGGGCACGCCGGGCAGATCGGCCACCGAGCGATAGACCCGCCTCCCATCCATCTCATCGCGCGACGGATGCACCGGCCAAACCTCGCCGCCATATCCAATCAAGCCGTTCTGCCGCACTACCTCCGCCGCCGCCTTGCCGCCGAATACCGCGATGGAGCGCGGCCGCAGCAGCCGCTCGAGCATCATGGGCTTGGGGCCGGAAGGAAGGAAGGCCAGGGGCGCTGCCCCTGGACCCCGCCAGAGGCAGTGGCCTCTGGACT
>CAIYPH010000174.1 GCA_903928045.1 uncultured Rhodospirillales bacterium | reverse complement strand
GATTGGGCGGCGATGCAGAAGGAGAACGCCTCCGCCGTTGAGATCGCCATGGCGACCCCCGGGGAAATCCCGGCCCCCGAACTCGCCACCGCCGCCTTCGCCGCGGCGCCCGATGCCGTGGCGCCGCCGGTGAAAAGCGCGCTGGGCTGGCACGTCTTCAAGGTGACGGCGGTGCGCCCGGGCGTCGCCAAAAGCCTCGATGACGTCCGCTCCGACCTACGCGCGCTCATCGTCGCCGACAAAGCCGCCGATCTCGTCTTCGAGCGTTCCGCCAAAATCGAGGACCTGCTGGCCGGCGGCACGCCGCTCGACGAGTTGCCCGCCGATTTCGGCCTCGCCGCCGCGATGGGCAGCATGGATGCGATGGGCAACGCGCTCGATGGCACACCGGCGCCGATCCCCGGCAGTCCTGAACTGCGCCAGGCCATCATCGGGGCGATTTTCGCCATGAAGCCGGGCCTGCCGCCGCATCTCGCGGAGGGGCCCCGCCCGCAAGGCAGCAGCCCCGCCTATTTCGCCGTTTCGCTCGACGAGATCACCCCCCCGGTCGCCCGCCCCTTCGCCGAGGTGGCCGAAGCCGTGCAGGCCGATTGGACACAGGATGCGGTCCATCGCGCCCAGGAGACGGTGGCCGCCGGCATCCTCGCCGCGCTGAAATCCGGCCAGTCGCTCGATATCGCCGCCGCCGGGCTCACGCCCAAGCTGCTGCCCCCCGCCGGCCGCTCGACCGGCGCCGAGACGGTACCGCCGCAATTGATCGGGCCGCTCTTCCAACTCAAGCAGGGCGAGGCGACGATGGTGGAAACCACCGAGGGCTTCGTGGTCGCGGTGCTGCGCGAAATCCAGGCGCCCGACGCCGCCGTCGATACGACCGGCTACGGCCAGACCCGCGACCAGCTCGGCGACTCGCTCTCCAACGACATTCAGGCCCTGCTGACGGTGGCGATCCGCAATCGCGCTGCCCCCAAGATCAACACCCCCGTGTTCAACAGCATCTCCCAGACCGATTGAGCTGCTGCGATGAACGCGCAATCCGCCAACTTCGCCGATTTCCGCGCCGATTATGAGGCCGGGCGGGCCCGCCTGCTGTGGCATCGCGACGTGGCGGACCTCGAAACCCCGGTCGCCGCCTTCCTCAAGCTCGCGCACGGCAAGCCCAACACCTTCCTCCTCGAATCCGTCGAGGGCGGCGCCTCGCGCGGCCGCTACTCCATCATCGGGCTGGAGCCGGACCTGATCTGGCGCTGCAAGGACGGCCAGGGCGCGCTGAACCGCAACGCCCAGGCCGCCCCCTTCGCCTTCGTGCCCGATGCCCGCCCGCCGCTGGAAAGCCTGCGCGCCCTGGTGGCGGAGTGCCGGCTCGACGTACCGGAGGGCCTGCCGCCGATGTGCGGCGGGCTGGTCGGCTATCTCGGCTATGACATGGTGCGCCTGATGGAGCGCTTGCCGGATGCCAATCCCGATGTGATCGGCGTGCCGGAAGCCGTGATCGGCCGGCCGACCTTGTGGGCGATCTTCGATAACGTGACGGACCTGCTGACCCTGGCCGCCCCGGTCTACCCGCGCGATGGGGTCAGCGCCGCCGCCGCCTGGGAACTCGCCCAGGCCCGGCTTGAGGCCGCCGAAGCGGCGCTCACCCGCCCGGTGCCGCTGGCGCCGCCGCCGGTCGCGCTGCCTCCGCTGGAGGAGCCGCAATCCAACTTCACCGCCGAGGGCTACATGGCGGCGGTGAACAAGGCGAAGGACTACATCGCCGCCGGCGATGCCTTCCAGATCGTGCTCTCGCAGCGCTTCGCCGTGCCCTTCTCCCTGCCGCCGCTCTCGCTCTACCGGGCACTGCGCCGCATCTCCCCCGCCCCCTTCATGTTCTTCCTCGATTTCGGCGGCTTCTCGGTGATCGGCTCCAGCCCGGAAATCCTCGTCCGCCTGCGCGACGACACCGTGACCATCCGCCCCCTCGCCGGCACCCGCCGCCGCGGCGCCACCCATGAGGAGGACCAGGCGCTGGAGGCAGAGCTGCTCTCCGACCCCAAGGAGCGCGCCGAGCACCTCATGCTGCTCGATCTCGGACGCAACGATGTCGGCCGCGTCGCCGAAATCGGCACCGTGCGGGTGACGGAGAGCTTCGCCATCGAGCGCTTCAGCCACGTGATGCACATCATGTCGGACGTGCAGGGCAAGATCCGCCCTGGGCTCGACGCGATTGACGCGCTCACCGCCGGCTTCCCCGCCGGCACCCTCTCCGGCGCGCCCAAGGTGCGGGCGATGGAGATCATCGACGAGCTGGAACCCTCGCGCCGCGCCATCTACGGCGGCTGCGTCGGCTATTTCGCCGCCGATGGCACGATGGATAGCTGCATCACGCTGCGCACCGCGGTGGTGAAGGACGGCATGATGTACGTCCAGGCCGGTGCCGGCGTGGTCGCCGACTCCGATCCCGCCGCCGAGCATGAGGAATGCCGCGCCAAGGCACGCGCCCTGATGCGCGCCGCCGAGGAGGCGGTGCGCTTCGCCGCCGGCAAGCCCGTCTCAAGCTCCCACTCCGGACGCCGGACTCTATAGGCACCGTACAAGCGCCAACGTCGCCGCCCAGGCACAGGCCCGGCAGCGCATCACGCGACGGCGATGCCGATTCTACATCGCTGCTCCTCCGCCCGGCACAGCGCAGCCTCCGCCGCACCGCTGAGCCGGCGGCAGGGCGTCGGGTAAATCCACCGCCGCGCCAGCGCCCGCCGCCCGGCATCATTGCGCACGCGCGCGACCTCGGCCGCCTTGCCGCGGAACGCCGGATCGTCCAGCAGTTCAGGCTCGGCCAGCAGGGCCCGCCACCGCGCCAGGCGCCGCAGCTCGCCCAGCATCCGCGCCCGCCGGCGATGCCCCGCCGGCAGCGCCGCCAGCCGTGCGCGCAGTTCCACTGCCCGCGCGCCCAGCACGGCGACAAGCGCCGGCAACAGGTGCCGCAGCATGCAGAGCAGCAGGTGGTGGAGGGAGGGGCGGGACAGGATGGGGGCCTTTCATGGAAATTGAAGTTGCCTATTTGTTCTCACATCTGTCACCGGCATGCAAGAGATATTTTCTTATATCGTGAGTTTTTTTGCCCCCCATGAGGCGACGGCCCTACAGCGTGATCCAGAACACCAAATCGGTATCGCCGGGAAAGGCCGGATGATCGAAGCTGCGTTCCAACACGCCGCCCGCCCGCTCGATCACTCGGCGGGAGATCGCGTTGCTCGCCGCACAGGTCAGCATCACCCGCCCCATACCAAGCCCGCGCGCCTCCGCCAGCATCAGCGCCAGCGCCGCCCCGGCATAGCCACGGCCGCGCTTCCACGGCACCACCGCGTAGCCGATATGGCCGAGCACATGCGCCGGCAGCTCATCCGTGCCGGGCTGGTGGCGAAAGCCGATGGAGCCGCAAAACTCCCCATCGCTGATCCAGTGCCGGAATCCCGGCAGCCGCGGCACCTGCCGCCCGTCCCACAGGGTGATGGTCGGCGGAGGGTTGAGCTGGCTGTCGAGAAACCCCTCCGGGTCCTCCCGCAGAGCCGCCAACTGCTCGGCGCTCACATCGCGCGTATTATCCGGCGACCAGCCCTGGGACAGGGCCGCCGCATAGCCGGGGAGCAGCTCCATGCAGGGCGGTACGAGCGTGATCATATCAGGAGTTTGGCGCAGACCGTGCGGCGCTGCTAGCCTCCGCCCGACGGAGGACGCCATGACCGATTTCTCGCCCGACTGCATCGCTGCCCTCAAGCGGGTCAGCACCGCCACCATCACCACCCAGCTGTTCAAGCGCGGCCTGCGCAACTGCTACATCCAGGGCGTCCGCCCGCTCGGCGCCTATGGCGAGAACATGGTCGGCCCCGCCTTCACGCTCCGCAACATCCCCTCCCGCGAGGATATCGACGTGATGTCCGTCTTCGCCAACCCCGCCCACCCCCAGCGCTGGGCGGTGGAGAACGCCCCCGCCGGCAAGGTGCTGGTGGTCGATTGCCGCGGCGATGCCCGCGCGGCCTCGGGCGGTGAAATCCTCGCCACCCGGCTGATGGTGCGCGGCGCGGCAGGCATGGTGAGCGACGGCGGGGTGCGCGATGCCGCCGCCATTGCCAAGCTGCCGATCCCCGTCTTCTGCGCCGGCCCCTCGGCCCCGCTCAACCTCGCCGTGCACCATGCCGTCGATGTCGACGTGCCGATCGCCTGCGGGGGCGTGCCGGTCTATCCCGGTGACATGATCGTGGGCGATGGCGACGGGGTGGTGGTGATCCCCGCCCATCTCGCCGAGGAGGTGGCGCGCGACGCCGCCGAGCAGGAGGTGCTGGAAACCTTCCTTCTCACCCGCATCCAGGGCGGCGCCCGCCTGCCCGATACCTATCCGCCCAACGCGGAAACCCGCGCCGCCTATGCGGAGTGGCTCAAAAACCGCGGCTGAGCGTCTGGTTCCTGCCAGAGGGGCGCGAATGCCTCTCGACAAACCGGTGCGGGTTCGACCAAACCACGCAAAATTCCACTCATTCGAGGATTGACCATGGAGCATGTGCCGGCCGGCGGGGTGCGCGTTGCGCGCCTGTTGAAGGAGTTCATCGACACCGAGGCCCTGCCGGGCACCGGCATCGATGCCGCCAGCTTCTGGGCCGGCTTCGCCGACATCGTCGCCCGCTTCGCCCCGCGCAACGCCGCGCTGCTTGCCCGCCGCGACGAACTGCAGGCGCAGATTGACGCCTGGCACAACGCCCGCCGTGGCAAGCCGGTCGATGCCGCCGAATACACCGACTTCCTGCGCGGCATCGGCTATTTGCTGCCGGCCCCGGCGCCTTTCAGCGTCGAGACCGCCAATGTCGATGCCGAAATCGCCGCCATCGCCGGGCCGCAGCTTGTGGTGCCGGTCTCCAACGCCCGCTACGCGCTGAACGCCGGCAATGCCCGCTGGGGCTCGCTGTATGACGCGCTGTACGGCACCGACGCGATCGGCGAAGAGGACGGCATGGAGCGCGCCGGCGCCTATAACCCGGTCCGCGGCGCCGCCGTGGTGGCCCGCGCCCGCGAAGTGCTGGATGGCTCGGCCCCGCTCGAACACGCAAGCCACGCCGACGTGACCAGCTACGCCATCGAGGCCGGCCGCCTGGTCGCGACCCTCGACAGCGGCGCCCGCGCCGGGCTCGCCAGCCCCGAGAGGCTGGTGGGCTACCAGGGCGAGGCCTCCGCCCCCACCGCCATCCTGCTGAAAAACCACGGATTGCACGTCGAGCTGCGGCTCGACCGCAACCACCCGATCGGCCGCACCGACAAGGCCGGCCTCGCCGACGTGGTGATGGAAAGCGCCATCACCACCATCATGGATTGCGAGGACAGCGTCGCCGCCGTCGATGCCGAGGACAAGGTCGAGATCTACCGCAACTGGCTCGGCCTGATGAAGGGCACGCTCTCAGCGAGCCTGGAAAAGGGCGGCCGCACCATCGAGCGCCGCCTGAACCCCGACCGCGTCTACTCTGGCCCCGCCGGCGGCAGCGTGACGATCGCCGGTCGCAGCCTGATGCTGGTGCGCAACGTCGGCCATCACATGTTCGCCGATGCGGTGACCAACGCCGACGGCAGCGAAATCCCCGAGACCATCCTCGATGCCGCGATCACCTCGATGATCGCCATGCATGACCTCAAGGCCACCGGCGCCATCCGCAACAGCCGCGCCGGCTCGGTCTATATCGTGAAGCCTAAGATGCACGGGCCGGACGAGGTGCAGTTCGCGGCTGACCTGTTCACCGCCGTGGAAGACCTGCTCAGCCTCGCCCGCAATACCCTGAAAATGGGCATCATGGACGAGGAGCGCCGCACCACCATCAACCTCGCCGCCTGCATCCATGCCGCGCGCGAGCGGGTGGTGTTCATCAACACCGGTTTCCTCGATCGCACCGGCGACGAAATCCATACCTCCATGGAAGCCGGGCCGATGATCCGCAAGAATGACATGCGGGCCGCCTCCTGGATCGGCGCCTACGAGAACAACAACGTCGATGTCGGCCTCGCCAGCGGGCTGCGCGGCCGCGCCCAGATCGGCAAGGGCATGTGGGCGGCGCCGGACCG
>CAIYPH010000173.1 GCA_903928045.1 uncultured Rhodospirillales bacterium | reverse complement strand
GCCGCCGCCTTCAACTGCAATGACGAGCGCCAGATCGCCAAGGACTTCGTCAAGATGACGCAGACCCGGTATGGCGTGCGCTGCCCGGACCATGATTTCAGCCAGGCCTATGACACCGTGAAGATCGTCACCCAGGCGCTGAAAACCGCAAACCTCAAGCTCACTGCCGGCTCGCATGCCGCCGATCGCACGGCGATCCGCGATGCGCTGTCCAATGTGAAGGACTACCAGGGCCTCGCCTCCGGCCCGATCAGCTTCTGCGCCGCCGCAACCCCGCAATGCCGCGACGGCAACCGCACGGGAATCCTGGTCGAGTACACCAAGGGCGGTAAGGACTACGACACCAAGCTGCTCGCCCGCGTGACGTTCGACGCGGATTTCGGCCTCTAGGATTGTGGGCTGCCCTCTGGTAGCCCACGCCGCCTATACGTCTCTCTGCCCCGTCCGCTCATGCGGGCGGGGTTCGTTGAATGAAATGGAATGGCTTTGGTGACTGCCCCAAACGGCGCCGATTGGCGTTCGCGCATGCATCCGGTTCTGCCCTGGCTCGGCGGAATCGCGGTGCTGTCGTTCCTGCCGCTCATCACACGCACGGCGTATGACCAGTATCTGATCAACGTCATCGCCATCAACGTCGTGCTCGCCGTCGGGCTCAATATCGTCAAGGGGTTCGCTGGCCAGGTGACCGTGGGGCATATCGCCGTCATGGCGATCGGCGCCTATGCCTCGGCGGTGTTTTCCGTGCATCTCGGCCTGCCGTTCTGGCTGGCGCTGCCGGCCGCGATGGGGGTGTGCGCCGGGGTTGGCCTGCTGGTCGGCATTCCCGCGCTGCGGCTGGAGGGCGCCTATCTCGCGCTCGCCACGCTCGGGCTCGCCGAAAGCGTGCGCATCGTGATTTCCGGCACGGAGTGGCTGGGTGCGGCGATGGGCTTCGAGGGCATTCCGCCGCCGCGCATCGGCGGCTTCGTGATGGAAACCCATTTCCGCTACTACTTCGTGGTGATGCCGATCGCGGTGATGGGCATCTACATCTCGTTTGCCATCCTGCGCTCCGATATGGGCCGCGCCTTCAAGGCCATTCGCGAGGACCAGCTGGCGGCGGCGGCGAGCGGCGTGCATGTCGCGAAGTTCAAACTGATCGCCTTCGTGCTCTCCGCCCTCTACGCGGGCTGCGCCGGCAGCCTGAAGGCCCACATGGCGCCGGGTTACCTCAACCCCAACGACTACTCGCTGCAGGAAATGGTGACGCTGCTGCTGATGGTGATTTTCGGCGGCATCGGCCATATCTGGGGCGCGGTGATCGGCGCCATCGCGGTGACCATCATCAACGACCTCACGCAGGACTATTACACCTACCGCATGGCGATCTTCGGGGGCGTGATCGTGCTGACGGTGATGTATATGCCGCGCGGCATCGGCGGCATGATCGAGGATTTCTGGGTCCGCAAGCGGTTCGCCGCCCTGCGCGCCGCCACCAAGGCGAGGCAGGCCGCGCCATGAACCTGCTGGAAATCAAGGGCCTGTCCAAGCAGTTCGGCGGCTTCAAGGCGCTGAGCGGGATCAATCTGAACGTGCGTCAGGGTGCCGTGCACGGCATCATTGGGCCGAATGGCTCGGGCAAGAGCACGCTGTTCAACATGATTTCCGGTGTCTATCTGCCGGAGCCCGGCTCGCAGATCACCTTCAATGGCACCGACATCACCGGCAAGCCGTCGCACGAGATCGCCCGCCTCGGCGTCGCGCGCACCTTCCAGATGCTGCGCATCTTCGAGGGGATGAGCGTGATCGAGAACATGATGGTCGGCCATCACGGGCTCACCGGCTATTCCGGCCTGTCCGCGGTGTTCGGCGTGAAATCCGTGCGCAGCGAGGAGCGCCGGGTGCGCGCCGAGATGATGGAACTGCTCAACTTCATCGGCCTCGCGGATTACGCCGAGATGCCCGCCGGCGAAATGTCGGGCGGCCAGCGCCGCCTGCTCGCGCTCGGCCGCGCCATGGCGGCCAAGCCCAAGCTGCTGATGCTGGATGAGCCGGGCGCCGGGCTGTCGCCCACCAATGTCGATATCCTGCTCGATACCGTGCGCGCGCTGCAAAAGCGCTTCGGCCTCACGGTGATCATCATCGAGCATATCCTGAAGCTGGTGATGGATACCTGCGAAACTGTGAGCGTGCTGGAGCATGGCGAGAAGATCGCCGAGGGAACGCCCTCCGAGATCAGCGCCGACCATCGGGTGATCGAGGCCTATCTCGGCCGTGAGATGAAGGACGAGGAAGTGCGCGACTTCCTGCGCTCCGCATGAGCGCCGGTATGAGCGGCGCGGCCCCGATGCTGGCGATCAAGGACCTCGCCGGCGGCTACGGCCGCGTGCAGATCCTAAACGGCGCCACGCTGAACGTCGCGCGCGGCCAGATCGTGGCGCTGCTCGGCGGCAACGGCACCGGCAAATCGACCCTGCTGAAGGCCGCCTCTGGCCTTATCAAGCCCTGGGGCGGCAGCATCACCTTCGATGGCAGCCGGATCGACGGCATGCGCCCCGATGCCATCGTGCGCCGCGGGCTCGTTCAGGTGACGCAGGGCAAGGAGACCTTCCCCGGCATGACCGTGGAGGAGAACCTCCTGCTCGGCGCCTACGTCGTGAAGGATCGCGCCAAGCGCACCACGGCGCTTGAGCAGGTCTACGATTACTTCCCGATACTCAGGGACAAGCGCCACCAGCCCAGCGGCGGGCTCTCCGGCGGGCAGTTGCAGATGGTCTGCATCGGCCGCGGCCTGATGTCTTCCCCCTCCATGATCATGCTCGATGAACCCTCGGCGGCACTGGCGCCGCAGATCGTCATGGGCATTTTCCAGACCATCCACCGCATCGCCCGCGACGGCATGACGGTGCTGATGGTGGAGCAGAATGTGCGCATGGCCCTCCTGCTCGCCTCCTACGGCTACGTGATCAAGGACGGGCTGATCCATATCGAGGGGCCGTCGGAGCAGCTGATCGACGATGACAACGTGCGCCTGTCCTATCTCGGCGGCACCGTCGCCAACCGCGAGGCGAAGCTCTGATGCTCGACTACATCATCGACCTCGTGATCATCGGCGTCTCGATCGGCATGGTCTATGGCCTGGTCGCGCTGGGGATTTCACTGATCTATTCGGGGCTCGACATCGTGCATTTCGCCCATGGCGAGATCTACATGTTCGGCGCCTTCATCGGCCTCACACTGTTCCAGAAGCTGGCGCTGCCCTACGTGCCGACGCTGATCCTGGCGATCATCCTCACCGGGCTGCTCGGCATGTTCATCGAGCGGGTGTTCTACCGGCGCCTCACCAGCGGCGGCGGCGGTTATACGGTGGCGGGGATGGCGATGGTGGTGTCAGGCTTCGGCATGTCCATCCTGTTGCAGAACATCGCCTTCCTGATCTGGGGCCCCAAGGCCCTGCCCTTCCCGGTGCCGCACGGCATGCCCATCGAGTTCGGTGATCTCGCGCTACCGATGTCCTATGTGTGGATCATCGGCACGGCGCTCGTGCTGATGGTGGTGCTGAACCTAGTGCTGAAGAAGACGATGATCGGCCTCGCCATGCGCGCGGTGGCCCACAACAAGGACATCGCCTACCTCTCCGGCATCAATGTGCCGCTGATGATTTCGCTCACCTTCGGCGTCGCCTGCGCGCTGGGGGCGGCGGCCGGCGTGCTGATCGGGCCGATCAACTACGTGCAGGTGCAGATGGGCGTCGGCATCCTGGTGAAAGCCTTCGCGGCCGCCGTGGTCGGCGGTTTCGGCAGCCTGCCGGGCGCGGTGCTGGGCGGCGTGCTGGTGGGCGTGGTGGAATCACTCGGCGCCGGCTTCATCTCCGGCACCTACAAGGACGTCTACGCCTTCGTGCTGCTGATCATCGTGCTGATGGTGCGCCCGGCCGGGCTGCTGGGTGTGAGCATCAAGATGAAGGCCTGAACCGCCTTTGGGAGAAGAGACCGTGAAGCCGATCCGCATCGCCTGCCTGCAATTCTCCCACGAGACCGTCACCTTCCTGCCCAACGACACCACGATCGCCGACTTCACCTATCCGGGCTCACCCGCCAGCGGCGAGGCGCTGCTGGGCAGCGACCCCGCCGGCTACATGGGCGGCTTTGTGAAGGTGGCGCGTGAGCACGCCGGCGTGGAACTCACCGGCATCACCTCGCCGCTCTGGCCGGTCACCGGCAGCGGCTCGGGCTGGGTGACCAACGAGGCCTATGAGTATTTCACCGGCATCATGCTCGCCGAACTGGCGGAGAAAGGCCCGTTCGACGGCGTCTATCTCTGCGTGCACGGCGCCATGGCCGCCCGCGGCATCGCCCACCCCGAGGCGGAGCTGGCGCGGCGGGTGCGCAGCGTCGTCGGCCCCGCCGCCCGCATCGCCGGGACCTTCGATCCGCATGGCAACGAGGACGCGCAATTCCTTGAACATGCGGATTTTGCCTTCTGCGTGAAGTATTTCCCGCATTACGACACCCGCCTGCAGGGCGAGCGTGCCGCCCGCATGATGATCCGCGCCATCAAGGGCGACTACGCCCCCACCACCCGCACAATCAAGGTGCCGATCATCACGCCGACGGTGCAGCAATGGACCGGCGCCTCGCCCTGGATGGACCTGGTGCAGCGCGCCTTGGTGTGGGAGGCCCGCGCGCCCGATCTCTACGTCAACGTGTTCTTCGGCTTCCCGTGGTCCGACGTGTCGGACGCCGGAATGACCATCCAGGCCACCAGCAACGCCGACCAGGCACTCGCCGACCGCGCCGCGCAGGACATGGCGGATTTCGCCTGGCGCAAGCGCGCCGAGCTGGTGAAGGCCGCGACCATCCACCCCGTCCATGACGGCGTCGCCCAGGCCGCCGCAGCACTCGCCGCCGGCGCCACCCCCGTGGTGATCGCCGACCCCTCGGATCGCTCAGGCGCCGCCACCTGGATCCTCCAGGAAATCGTCGCCCAGGGCCTCACCGACACCGCCATCGCCACCATCGCCGACCCCGCCCTGCTCGCCCGCCTGCGCGGCGCCCGCCCCGGCGACGCGTTCGATGAGGTGGTGGGCGGCCGGCTCGATCCCTCCGCCGGCGAGCCCGTCCGCATCACCGGCCGCATCCTCGCCGCCGATCTCTCGGCCAATGATCCCTCGCGCCACTGGATCACCGTCGGCTTCGGGCAGAATTGCGCGGTGGTGCTGACGCCCTACCTCACGCAGATCATGTATCCCGAGGCGCTCCGCCGGTTCGGCATCGCCACTTCGGACTACCGGGTATTCGCCATCAAAAGCCGCGTGCATTTCCGCCGCGGCTTCGATGACAGCGGCTTCGCGCCCACCATAATCCTGGCCGAGCCGGAGCAGCCGTTCCTCGGCACCGTCCAGCTTGAGGCGCTGCCCTATGAGCATCTCGACCTGAAGGCGTTCTACCCCTTCAGAACATAGATGGCGGATTCAACATCCGGAGCGAACAGCTGCGGTGACGTTTTGGTTTATGTTGATCTGGCCTGCCGCCGGTGCCGTGGACACGCAGTTAAGCAAAATCCGCCTTCTTCTCAAACTCGGCTGGGCTGAGATAGCCCAAGGTCGAGAGTCTGCGAACCGCGTTGTAGAAGCGCTCTATGTAGTTGAACACATCCGCCCTGGTGTGCACGGCGGTGACAAACCCAGCCAGTGGAGCGCCGGCGTTGTGCTGAGCGCGGCGGGGTAAAACCCGTCCAGTTGGTAGGCTGACCGCTTTGG
>CAIYPH010000172.1 GCA_903928045.1 uncultured Rhodospirillales bacterium | reverse complement strand
TTGAGGATTCGACACCCCGAGCCTAACGGCTCAAGGCGGGCAACGCCGACCAACCTATTTCAACATCGGGCGGGACATCCCCCCCGCTCGGCGTGCCCGATGTCGCTGCCGAATGCGCTGCGGGGCGCGACCGAACTCATCGCCGTCGTGTCAGGTCACTCGTCCCGGTGCGGCTCCCTGCGCCTTCTCCATTGTGCCTGCCGGGGCGCGGTGACTAGCCTGCCTATCGGGTGGCCGGATGCGTTGATCATCATGGAGCAGGGGTGGGCTTGACTTTGCGCACCCCGGTGCCCGCAAATCGACGAAGAAGAATAACGCGGGGAGTCCGAGGGGCATGGCCGATCAAGAGGTTACTACACGACCGGAGTTGCTGGCAGCGAGCGACGCGGCGATCGACGATGCAATCGCCTATGCCGATCCCATGGTTCTCCGCGGCCTAGTTTACCAACTCACCGGCGATCCCGAGGTGGCGACGACGGGTGTGAAGACGGTGCAGGTCGGCTATGCCGATGTCCCTGCCCCGGCGACGGATGCGGATGCGGTATTGCTACGGCAGAAGGGCGCCGCGTTCCTGAAGGCCTACCGTGACAGTGGCGCGGGCAAGATCGACATCGGGCCGCGCGACCGGCTTGCAACCAGCCTGGGGCTGATGCTGGGGCAGACTCTCGACGGGGAGAGCCTGCAGCATCACGTGGAGGAGTTGGCGTTCGATCCATCGGTGCGCTCACTGCACTGGCGGGACCAGCCCGATCCCGCGCGGCTGAAGGACTTCACGGTCACGGTCATCGGTGCCGGCATGGGCGGGCTGAACGCCGCGCTCCAGCTGCGCCAGGCCGGCTTCCCCTTCACCGTGATTGAGAAAAATGCCGGCGTTGGCGGGACGTGGTGGGAGAACCGCTATCCCGGCGCCCGGGTGGATACCGCCAGCCGCTCGTACACCCACCTCTTCGGCGTCGATTTCCCATACCCCAATCCATTCTGCGAATGGCGGGAGAACGTGAAGTATTTCGACTGGGTCGCCGATACGTTCGATCTGCGCCGGCATATCCAGTTCGAGACCGAGGTCAAGGCGATGACCTGGGACGAGGCCGCCGGTGAGTGGCAGATCGATATCGTCGGGCCGGACGGTGCGCGCACGATCCGCTCGCGTGCGGTGATTACCTCCGTCGGCTTCCTGAACCGCCCGAATATCCCCCAGATCGCCGGCGCCGAGACGTTCGCCGGCGCCTCCTGGCATACGGCGCGCTGGCCCGAGGGCGTTGACCTCAAAGGCAAGCGGGTGGCGGTGATCGGCACCGGGTGCACCGGCTACCAGATGGTGCCGGAGCTTGCCCTCGAGGCGGCGAAAGTCACCGTGTTCCAGCGCACGCCGCAATGGCTGTTTCCCGTGCCAGGCTATCGCTCGCCCTTCCCGCCGCAGGTCAATTGGCTCGACCGCAACCTGCCTTTCCACACCAACTTCATGCGCGCCCGCACCTGCACACTCGACCGCATCGCCAACGTGGCGCAGATCGACCCGGATTTCGAGGACCCCTACGCCTGCGGCCGGGTCAATAAGCGCGCCCGCGATGTGAGCATGGCATTCCTCAATCGCAAACTCAGTGACCCGGCGCTGGTGGCGGCGATGACGCCGTCGCACCCGGTGTGGTCGGCGCGCGCGGTGGTGGTTGATCCGGAATATTCGATCCTGGACGCGCTGCAGCGGGACAACGTCTCCCTGGTGACGAACGGGATCGCGCGGATCGAGCCCCGCGGGGTGGTGGCGGCGGACGGATCGCTGCATGAGGCCGACGTGATCGTCTACGCCACCGGCTTCCACGCCACGGAATACCTCTACCCGATGAGCATCACAGGCCGCGGCGGCCAGACGCTTGCGGATACCTGGGCCAAGGACGGCGCGCGCGCCTATCTGGGCTCCATGATCCCGGGCTTTCCCAATCTCTGGTCGATCTACGGGCCCAATACCAACGGCGCCCTCAACGTGGCGTCGTTCCATGAGAAAGTCGCGCTCTATGCGCTCCAATGCATGGAGACTTTGGTGCTGGGCAATGGCGGCGCGATGGAGGTCCGGCCGGAGGCGTTCTGGGACTACAACCGCCTGGTTGACGAACGGAACCTGACCAAGGCGTGGAGCGACAAGCGGGCCCACAACTACTATTGGACCGAGCATGGCCGTTCGGCGACGATGAACCCGTTCTACAGCGCGGAGATGTCGGGGTTCCTGCGCAAGCCCGATCTGGCCGCGATGGAGATCACCTGAGGCCGAGCGCCCGGAGGCCTCCCGCGGGAGGTCTCCGGGGCAGCAGGGCCTAGCCTCCGGCGACGGCCTTGAAGCGCTCCAAAACCGAAATGAGCTGATCGAACCGGCTCATCCGATACATCGGATAGAGCATCACCATCTCCGCCCCCAGACGCCGCCAGCCCTCGACGGAGCGGCCCCACATTTCCTCGTCCGGCTCATTCGCCCGGATCCAGGCCTCGAGCCCGAAGCTCGCCTTGTCGCGGCCAAATTCCGCGAGATGCCCATGCAGCGCCGCGAGCTTCGCCTCTCCGGCCGCATCGGGCGCCATGATCGGCATCCACCCGTCACCGATGCGGGCCGCTCGCTTGATCACCGCGTCCGACGAACCGCCGAACCACACGGGGATCGGGCGCTGCACCGGGGGCGGCATTATGTTGACGGCCTGGAGGTCGTGGAACTTGCCCTTGTAGGTCACCAGGTCTTCGGTCCATAGCTTGCGCATCACCGCGATCTGTTCGGCCTGGTGCGCCCCACGGGTTTTCCACTCCGTGTTCAGTGCTTCGTATTCCACGTGGTTCCAGCCCACCCCAACGCCGAGGCGAAGCCGGCCGCCGCTCAGCAGATCCACCTCGGCCGCCTGCTTCGCCACCACCCCGGTCTGCCGCTGCGGCAGGATCAGCACGCCGCTGGTGAGGCCGATCGTCTTGGTCACTGCGGCGAGGAAGGCCAGGGTCGTGAAGGTCTCGTGGAACGGGTCGGACTCGTCGTAGGTCGGCTTCCAGTCCCCCCGCGCCGCCGCGCCGAATACGTGGTCCGCCACCTCGATATGGCTGAACCCCATCCCCTCGGCGGCCTGCGCCCAGTCGCGGATCTTCGCCGGGTCGCTCCCGATGTCGCGCGTCGGAAATTGTGCTGCGAGTCGCATTGTCGTCACCTCGGTACTGGTTGCCTGAGCGCTATCACAGGCCTCGCCGGCTCGACAGACCCATGTCGTCCGGCCCCGCACGCTCATTGTAATGCCGGTGCGTTCGTCGCGGCGATTTGCTACAAGGGGCCTCAGTTTTTCCGACTGTAGGAGCGGCAGATGCGGCTGGTGATGTGTTGGTTGCTCGCCGTGCTCACCGTCGCGATCGGCGCCCCCCCGGCGCGGGCGTTCGAAGCACCGGGGCTCGACCGCGACGCGAACGCCTATGTCGCGGCCCTACGGAGGGGCTTTCCCACCGGCGGCAGTTCCGCCCAGCGCGCCGCCGCCGAAACGCAGGCCGAAGCCGCGCTCAAGGCCGGTGATTTCGACAAGATGGTCGCCGCCCTCGAGACCCGCATCGGCCATGGGCAAGCCGAGCCATGGATGTTCGTGCAACTCGCCCGCGCGCAACTGCGTCGCGCCAAGCCCGAGCCCGCCCGCGCCGCCCAAGCCGCTCTGCTCGCCTTTAATGACCTCGCGCCTTGGCGTGGCCATAAGCCGGAGGAGCGGCTCCCGGCGCTGTTGCTCCTGGCCGACGCCTTGCACGCCCTGGATCGGCCGGCCGCAGAAATCTCCGCGCTGCGCGACGCCATCG
>CAIYPH010000171.1 GCA_903928045.1 uncultured Rhodospirillales bacterium | reverse complement strand
TGCAATACTTCCAATAATTTCCGTATATCTTCAAAATGCAGACCAGTAGTTGGTTCATCGAGAATATATAGTGTACGTCCCGTTGCCCTGCGGGCCAGTTCTTTTGATAACTTAATACGTTGCGCTTCCCCGCCGGACAGCGTTGTTGCTTGTTGGCCGAGCGCAATATAGCCAAGCCCTACATCCTGCAGAATCTTCAAACGGTCATGTATACGGGCAACCGCCGAGAAATATGGCACGGCTTCATCGACGGTCATAGCAAGCACGTCCGCGATCGATTTTCCCCGGAATTGTATTTCTAATGTCTCGCGATTATAGCGACGCCCCTTGCAGGTATCGCAAGTGACGTAGACGTCGGGCAGGAAGTGCATCTCGATCTTCAGCAGCCCGTCGCCCTGGCAGGCCTCGCAGCGGCCGCCCTTCACATTGAAGGAGAAGCGGCCGGATTTGTAGCCGCGCGCCCGACTGTCCGGCAGTTCGGCAAACCAGTCGCGGATGGGGGCGAAAAGGTCGGTATAGGTGGCGGGATTGGAGCGCGGGGTGCGGCCGATCGGCGACTGGTCGATATCGATGATCTTGTCGAGATGCTCCAGCCCCTCGATGCGCAGATGCGGCGCCGGCACCTCACCGGAGCCCATCAGCCGGCGCGAGGCGGCCTTGTAGAGCGTATCGACCACCAGGGTGGATTTGCCGCCGCCAGAGACGCCGGTGATGCAAATGAAGGTGCCGAGCGGGAAGGTGGCGGTGACGTCCTTGAGGTTGTTGCCAGTGGCACCGACCACCCGCAGCACGCGGTCCTTCTGCATGGGGCGGCGCATTGCCGGCACCAGGATACGCTTGCGGCCGGAGAGATAGTCGCCGGTGATAGAGTTGGTATTGGCGATCACTTCGGCCGGCGTGCCTTCGGCGATGATGTGGCCGCCATGGATGCCGGCCGCCGGACCCATGTCGACTACATAGTCGGCGGCGCGGATGGCGTCTTCGTCGTGCTCCACCACCAGCACGGTATTTCCGAGCGATTTCAGCCGCCTGAGTGTCACCAGCAGGCGCTCATTGTCGCGCTGGTGCAGGCCGATCGAGGGTTCATCCAGCACGTAAAGCACCCCGGTGAGGCCGGAGCCGATTTGCGAGGCCAGCCGGATGCGCTGGCTCTCGCCGCCGGACAGCGTCGCCGAACCGCGGGCCAGCGTCAGGTAATCAAGCCCGACATCGACGAGGAACTGGAGGCGATCGAGGATTTCGCGGAGAATTCGCCGGGCGATCTCCTGGCGCTGCGGGGTTAGGGTGTCGAGGACGGTGGCGAACCAGGCGAGCGCCTTGCGGATCGACAACTCCGAGGCGGCAGCGATGTGGTGGCCGGCGACCTTCACCGCCAACGACTCCGGCCTCAGCCGCGCACCGGCGCAGACCGCGCAGGGCTTTTGCGCCTGGTAGCGGCTCATTTCCTCGCGCACCCAGGCGCTGTCGGTCTCGCGCCAGCGCCGGTCGAGGTTCTTAACCACGCCCTCGAAGGGCTTGGTGACGGCGTATTGCCGCACACCGTCCTTGTAGGTGAACTCGACCGGCGTCTCGCCGGTGCCGTGCAGGATCGCCTCACAGACGATCGGCGGCAGGTCCTTCCAGGCGGTGGTGGTCGTCACCTTGAAGTGGCGGGCGAGGGATTGCAGGGTCTGGTCATAGTACGGGCTTTGCGCGCCGGACCAGGGCGCCACCGCGCCATCGTTGAGCGGGCGACGCTCATCGGGGATGATCAAAGCGGGGTCGAAGAAGCTCTCCTGGCCCAGCCCGTCGCAGGCCGGGCAGGCGCCGTGCGGCGAGTTGAAGCTGAACAGCCGCGGCTCGATCTCCTCGATGGTGAAGCCGCTGACCGGGCAGGCGAAGCGGGAAGAGAACACCGTCCGCTCTCCAGTATCGGCGTTCTCGGCGTAGACGATGCCGTCCGACAGTGCTAGCGCCGTCTCGAAGCTATCGGCCAGCCGCTGCGCCATACCGTCGCGCACCACCACGCGGTCCACCACCGCCTCGATCTCGTGCTTGGTCTTGCGGTTGAGCGCCGGCACCTCGCCGATTTCGTAGAGCGTGCCGTCCACCTTCACGCGGGTGTAGCCGCGGCGTTGCAGTTCGGCGAGTTCCTTGCGGTATTCGCCCTTCCGATCACGCACCACGGGGGCGAGCAGCAACAGCCGCGTGCCCTCCGGCATCGCCAACACTCGGTCCACCATCTGGCTCACCGTCTGCGCCTCGATCGGCAGGCCGGTGGCGGGCGAGTAAGGCACGCCGGCACGCGCCCACAACAGGCGCATATAGTCATGGATCTCGGTGACGGTGCCGACGGTCGAGCGCGGGTTGCGGCTGGTGGTCTTCTGCTCGATGGAAATCGCCGGCGAGAGTCCCTCGATGGAATCCACATCCGGCTTGCCCATCAGCTCCAGGAACTGCCGCGCATAGGCGGACAGGCTCTCGA
>CAIYPH010000170.1 GCA_903928045.1 uncultured Rhodospirillales bacterium | reverse complement strand
TTCCCGGCGGGCCTGTTCGGCGGCCTGGCCGGCGGCTTCGCGCAACTTGCGGGCAGTCTCCTGCGCGGTTGCTCGGCGCTGCTGGGCCTGCTGAATCGCCTCGCCGCGGGCCCGCTCGGCGGCCTCCAGCGCGGCGGCGGCGGCGGCGAGCGCGGCGGCAGCCTGGGTGCTCTCCTGCTCGGCGGCGGCGACGCGGGCGGGATCGACGATGTCGCGCTGCACCTGGGCGATTTCGCTGGCGAGTTTGGCGGCGGCCTCGGCGAGGCGGCGAGCGCGAACCTGGGCGGCACCATGCGCCTCAGACAGCGCGCGATGGCGGGCGGCGATCTCGGCCGCCTCCTCGGTGGCGCGATTGGCCGCGGCTTCGGCGGTGCGCACCGCATCGGCGGCGGCGATGGCGGCGGCGCGGGCGGCCTCGATGCGCGGCGGGTGGGCGGCCTCCTCTTCGGTGAGCCGCGCCTCCTCGGCGGCGAGGCGGGCGACGGCGGCATCGGCGTCGCGCTGGATCTGCGCGGCGTGGGTGAGGTCATCCTCGATCTGGCGCAGGCGGGCCCGGCCGGAGTCCAGCGCCTCCTGGGCGCGGGTGGCCTCGGCGGCGATGGTCTCGAGGCCGAGGCGATGGCGTTCGAGCGCCGTGCGCGCCTCGGCTTCCCGCCCGCGCAGGGCCGGCAGCACGGCGGCGGCTTCGGTGGCGCGGGTGGCGGCGGTGGTTGCCGTCGCGGTGGCACTGGCGACGGCACTCTCAGCTGCCTGAAACGCGGCGCGGGCCGCATCGCGCTGCGCCACCGCGCGGGCGCGCTGCACGGCGAGCAGCTCCGCCTCGGCGTTGCGGATGGTGGCGGAAATGCTGCGGTAGCGATTGGCCTGGCGCGCCTGGCGCTTCAGCCCGTCGAGCTGGGTTTCGAGCTGGCCGCGCAAATCCTCGGCGCGGGCGAGATTGGCCTCAGCCGCCCGCAGCTTGATCTCGGCCTCGTGGCGGCGCGCGTGCAGGCCGGTGATGCCCGCCGCCTCCTCCAGGATGCTGCGGCGCTCCTCCGGCCGTGCGTTGACAATGCTGGCGACGCGGCCCTGGCTGACCATGCCCGAGGAGTGCGAGCCGGTGGCGAGGTCGGCGAACAGGGTCTGCACGTCCCGCGCGCGGGCCTCCTTGCCGTTCACCCGGTAGGCGCTGCCATTGCCACGCTCGATGCGCCGGCTGACCTCGATTTCCGGCGTGTCGTGATGCGGCGGCGGCAGCAGGCCGCGCGCGTCGTCGAGATGCAGTGTCACCTCGGCGATGTTGCGCGAGGCGCGGGCGGCGGTGCCGGCGAAAATCACGTCATCCATTTCGCCGCCCCGCATGGAGCGGGCGGAACTCTCCCCCATCGCCCAGCGCAGCGCCTCGACCACGTTGGACTTGCCGCAGCCATTTGGCCCGACGATTCCGGTCAGTCCCGGCCGGATATCCACCACCGCCGGTTCGGCGAAGCTTTTGAAACCGGCGATGCGCAGGCGGCTGAAGCTGATGGGCAATGCGGTGGTCCCTGTCTCTCAGCCCGCGGCGGCGGCCACGAGCTTGGCGAAGTCATCCGGACTGCGGCCGCCGGACTCGCGGCGGTTCTTGGCGCCTGGGCCGTTGAAGATGAAGCTCGGGGTCGAGTCGACGTGGTAGATCTTGTCCGCCTCCTCCTGCCCCTTGAGGATGGCCGCGCGTAGCCCCTGGTCAGCGGTGGCGGCATTGAACGCGTCGCGGCCCATGCCGGCGAGGGCGGCGATTTTCGCCAATTCCTCGATCGGGTTGGCCTGGCGGTTGAAGGCCCAGCGGTCCTGCGAGGCGAACAGCGCGGTGAGGAACGGATCGTAGCGCTCCACGGGCAGCGAACGTGCCACCATCGCCGCGGTCAGCGCCAGCTGGTCGAGCGGGAAGTCGCGGAACACCATGCGCGCCTTGCCGGTATCGAGCAGCGCGGACTTGATCCCCGGCATGCTGTCGCGGTGGAAGGCGGCGCAATGCGGGCAGGTCATGGAGAACCATTCGGTGACCACCACCGGCGCGTCGGCCTTGCCGAGGCTGCGCTCCGCCATGCGCGGGTCACCCGCCGGCGCCGCGGCGGTGGTTGGAGCGGCGGGCGGGGCGGGGGGCGGGGCCGGCTTCTCGCCGGCCAGGCGCCAGTACGCCACCCCACCGGCCCCGGCGGCGGCGACGATTCCCCCAACAGTTAGTAGTGAACGGCGTGATGACGGCATATTGACCTCTATATCTGGTAGTGTAGCCGGGCTGCCCCCAATGAGTCGATAGGCTCAGCGCCGTGGTGCGGCAAGCACGGAGCGGCCGAGTTTCTCGAGTGCGTCGCGCAGCCCGTCCTCCGGCAGTCCGGCCACCGCCCGCCGGGCCGCCTCGATCGCCGGGCGGCGCGGCGGCGGCTTGGCGGCGGCGGCCGGCGCGATGTCCTGCACGAAGCGCAACCGCGTCACCGTGACCTGCCCGAGATGCCCATTGATGCGCGCGATAAGCTGGTCGGCGAGGTGCTGCAACTCCATTGCCATCGGCCCGGCGCAGGCGATTGCCAGCGTACCCGAGAACAGCTTACGCGGCTGGCTCACTGCGGCGATCGAGGGGCCGACGATCGCCGCCCAATCCGCCATCACCTGCGCGGCCGCCGGCGAGCGCTTGCGGAACGCCGGCCGCACAATGCCGGGCAGCAGCGCGGAGACCGTGCGCGGCCCATAGAAATGGCGGGCGTTCTTGTCGTCGTCAGCGCTGCTCGTCATACACGCTCCATGCCCTCACAAGCCGACCTCCTCGCCTGGTATGACCGCAACCGCCGGCGCATGCCGTGGCGGGCGGAACCAGGACAGACCGCCGACCCGTATCGCGTCTGGCTCAGCGAGATCATGCTGCAACAGACCACCGTTGCCGCCGTCATACCCTATTATGAGAAATTCCTCACCCGCTTCCCCACCGTGGCAGACCTCGCGGCGGCCGAGAGCGCCGCGGTGATGCAGGCCTGGGCCGGCCTCGGCTACTACGCCCGCGCCCGCAACCTGCACGCCTGCGCCAAGGCGGTGGCGGCGCGCGGCGGATTTCCCAGGGATATCCCGGGGTTGCTGGCCCTCCCCGGCATCGGCCCCTACACCGCGGCGGCCATCGGCGCGATCGCCTTCGCCATCCCCGTCATCCCCGTCGACGGCAATGTCGAGCGCGTGGTCTCCCGAATATTCGCCATCGCGACGCCGCTGCCCGCCGCCAGGGCCGAGATCACCGCCGCCGCGCAATCCCTCGCCGGCCCGCGCCCCTCCGACCTCGCCCAGGCGCTGTTCGACCTCGGGGCGACCATCTGCACCCCCACCAACCCGGCCTGCGCGATCTGCCCCTGGATGGCCGCCTGCCAGGCCCGCGCGTTGGGGATCGCGGCCACACTGCCGCGCAAGGCGGCGAAGAAGCCACGCCCTACCCGCCATGGCGCCGTGTTCCACCTCGCCGATCCCATGGGGGCCATCCTGCTGCGCCGCCGCCCCGAGAAAGGCCTGCTCGGCGGCATGGCCGAACTCCCCGGCACCCCCTGGCGCCCCGAGCCCTGGCCGACCGCCGAGGCGCTGTCCCTCGCCCCGGCCCACGCCGCCTGGCGCCATGCCGGCCGGGTGCATCACGTCTTCACCCATTTCGAACTGCATCTCGACGTCTACGCGGCCGAAACCGCGGCCATCCGCGTCAACGACGGCTATCTCGCCCCCGCCGCGACGCTCGATGGCGAAGCCCTGCCCTCGGTGATGCGCAAATGCCTCGCCGCAATCAGCGCAGCGGCGTCCAGGTCCCGCCCTTGACGGTGACCAGCACCAGCGCCCGCTCATCGGTGCCGTTGTGGTTCGCCGGCGACATCGAATACACCCCGCAGGCGCCGTAGAGATCCTTCACCTGCTCCATCGCATCGCGCAGCGCGGTGCGAAACGCCTGTGTTCCTGGCTGGGCCGCCTTCAGCGCCACCGGGGCGGCCTGGGCGATCAGCAGGAAACTGTCCCACGCCATCGCCCCGAACAGCGAGCGGCTGTTGGCGCCATATTTGCCCTCATAGGTCTGCACATAGCCCATCGCCGGTTTGCGCAAGGCGTCCCCTTCCGCGAGCTGCTCCGCCACCGTCACCGGGCTCGCCGAAAGCACCATCCCCTCCGCCGACGCCCCCGCGACGCGCAGAAAATCGGGGTTCGCGATGCCCTGGTTATGGATCACCATCCCCTTATAACCGCGCGCCTTCAGCTCCAGTACCGGCAGTGCGCCAGGCGTGCCCGAGCCGGCGACAAACACCGCGTCCGGCTGCTTGGCAAACGTCTTCAACACCTGCGGCGTCACCGAAGTGTCGCTGAGGTTGTATTTCTCGTCCCCCAGCCAGGCGATCCCGCGCTTCTCCGCCTCCGACTTGGCCGCCGCGTTGAACGCGTCGCCGAACGACGTCGCCTGCGCGATGCTCGCGAGCGTCTTGCCGCCATGCGCCTTCAGCCAGCTCAGCGGCGCCGACATCATCAGCGCCTCCGACGCCGCAAGCTTGAACGCCCAGCGCCGATTGCCCTCCTGCGGCACGATCACCGATTCGGAGCCGGCAAGCGAGATGAACGGCGTCCCGCTCGTCCCTGCCGCATCCAGCACCGCCAGCGACGTCGGCGTCACCGAGGGGCCGATGATGATGTCGGCCTTCTCCTCGTTCGCCAGCTTCTGGAAATCCTTCACCGCCGTCGTGCTGTCGCTCGCGTCATCGAGCACCACGAACCGCACCTTCTGCCCGGCAATTTCCCGCGGCATCATGTCGATGATATTGCGCTCGGGAATCCCCAGCGACGCCGCGGGGCCCGTGAGCGACAAAATTGCGCCGATCGTGATGTCGGCGCGGGCGGCGGCCGGGGCGAGGGCGATCAGGGCGGCGAGGGCGGTCAAGCTGGGGCGCATCGGGGGATCCTCGGTCTAGAAGTCCGTGGCGGGCGGCGAAACGTCAGCCAGCCGAAGCGCAGCCGGCGGGCGGCGGCAACATCAAGCGCCGGGCTGCCTGCTACGGCTTGTTCACCGGCGAGGCCGGGTCGAACAAATAGCCGAGCACGTCCTTGATATCCTGCTCGCTCAGAATCCGCTCGGCGCCGAAACGCGGCATGGTGGAGCACGCCTTGGTGGCCTGCGGGTTGAAGATTTTCGCGTAAGCCGCGCGGACCTCCTCCGCATCGAAATCCCGCAGCAGGCCGTAGCGCGAGATGCTGGGCCCGAGCGTGCCCGCCTTGCTCTCGGCGCGGTCGATTCGATGGCACGCATAGCACCCCTCGCCAAGTCCAGGGCCGATCGGCACGGCATACCGATTACCCAACGCCCCGCGGGCGATCGCCTCCCCCCGCCGCCAGTCGCCCAGAAAAGCCCCATCCACGGGCAGCGCAATCGTCCTCGCCTCCCGCGCCATGATCGCCTCCGCCTCCATCGCATTCGGCACGCCGCCACGCGCGGCACATATCGACTGCGTCTCATCCGCCGCCGCCGCCGTCACCAACCCAATCGCCAGCACAAGAACCGAAAACACGCGCAACCCCGCCACCGCCACCCCCGAACGCAGCCCTGCCACGGCAGCCTAACCGCCCCGATCCATCCCTTTCAACAACGATATCACGAACCCCCCGCATTGACCCTCCGCCCCGCCATTGCCACCATGGCGCATCGATCCCGGAGGAGACCCCGACCATGAAAACCCGTGCCGCCGTCGCCCGTAAGGCCGGCGCCCCCCTGAGCCTGGAAACCGTTGATCTCGAAGGCCCGCGCGAGGGCGAGGTCCTGGTCGAAATCAAGGCCACCGGCATCTGCCACACCGACGAATTCACCCTCTCCGGCGGCGACCCGGAAGGCATCTTCCCCTCCATCCTCGGCCATGAGGGCGCCGGCGTCGTCGTCGATGTCGGCAAGGGCGTCACCGGCCTCAAGAAGGGCGACCACGTCATTCCGCTCTACACGCCGGAATGCCGCCAGTGCGAATACTGCCTCAGCCGCAAAACCAACCTCTGCGTCGCCATCCGCTCCACCCAGGGCAAGGGCCTCATGCCCGACGGCACCAGCCGCTTCTCCTGCGACGGCCAGCAGATCGCCCACTACATGGGCACCTCGACCTTCTCCAACTTCACCGTCCTGCCCGAAATCGCCCTGGCGAAAATCCGCCCCGACGCCCCCTTCGACAAGGTCTGCTACATCGGCTGCGGCGTCACCACCGGCCTCGGCGCGGTGATGAACACCGCCAAGGCCGAGGCCGGCTGCCGCGCCGTCGTCTTCGGCCTCGGCGGCATCGGCCTCAACGTCATCCAGGGCCTGCGCATGATCGGCGCCGAGCAGATCGTCGGCGTCGACATCAACCCCGGCCGCAAGGCGATGGCCGAGAAGTTCGGCATGACCGACTTCGTCAACCCGAAAGAGGTGGAAGGCGACCTCGTCCCCTACCTCGTCAACCTCACCAAGGGCGGCGCCGACTACTCCTTCGAATGCGTCGGCAACACCACCCTCATGCGCCAGGCCCTCGAATGCGCCCATCGCGGCTGGGGCAAATCCATCGTCATCGGCGTCGCCGGCTCGGGCCAGGAAATCTCCACCCGCCCCTTCCAGCTCGTCACCGGCCGCGTCTGGATGGGCACCGCCTTCGGTGGCGCCCGCGGCCGCACCGACGTGCCGCGCATCGTCGATTGGTACATGGATGGCCGCATCAACATCGATGACCTCATCACCCACGTGCTGCCCTTCGAACAGATCAACGATGGCTTCGAGCTGATGCGCAAGGGCGAGAGCATCCGCAGCGTCGTCGTTTATTAGGCAAGCGGTTCTTTTTTGAAAAAAAGAACCAAAAAACTTCTATCACTTTGCTTCGGAGATCCCCCGGGAAACTCCGAAGCAAACGAATAAAAAATTTTGGTTCTTTTTATTCACAAAAAGAACACGCGTCACTCTTTCCCCATCTCCTGCCGCAGCACATCAAGCGGCACCCAAACCCCATCCCGCTCGAAATGCCAGAACGTCCACCCATTGCATGAGGGCGCGTTCTGCACCTCCGCCCCCACCTTGTGGATCGAGCCCTGGATGCTCCCCGCGCGGATCGAACCATCCGCCACCACCACCGCCTGCGCCCGCTTCATCCGGTCCATCAGCACCGTGCCCGCCGGCAACTCGCCCCGCTCCACAAACCCGCCGAACGGAATCCGCGGCGCCTCCCGCTTGCCCGGCGTCGTCGCGATCTCCGCCTCCGTCGCCGGCCGCACCCGCCGCACCCGCCCCAGCGCCGCCTCCACATAGGCCGGATGCCGCTCGATCCCGATGTAATGCCGCGACAACCGCCGCGCCACCGCCGCCGTCGTCCCGGTCCCCAGGAACGGGTCCAGCACGATATCCCCCTGCATCGTCGAAGCCAGCAACACCCGGTGCAGCAGCGATTCCGGTTTTTGGGTCGGGTGCAGCTTCAGCCCATGCTCGTTCTTCATCCGCTCCGCCCCGGTGCACAGCGGCAGATACCAGTCCGAGCGCATCTGGATGTCGTCGTTCAGCGACTTCATCGCCTGGTAGTTGAACCGGTAGCGCGCATCCTTGCCCCGCGCCGCCCAGATCATCGTCTCATGCGCGTTGGTGAACCGCCGCCCCTTGAAATTCGGCATCGGGTTGGCCTTCCGCCAGATCACGTCATTGAGGATCCAGAACCCCAACTCCTGCATGATCGCGCCAATGCGGAAAATATTGTGGTAGCTGCCGATCACCCAGATCGTCGCGTCCTTGCGCATCAGCCGCCGCGCTTCGCTCAGCCACTCATGGGTGAACCGGTCATAGGCCGCGAAATCGTCGAACCGGTCCCAGTCGTCGTCCACCCCATCGACCAGGCTGTCATCCGGCCGCCGCAACTCCCCCCGCAATTGCAGGTTGTACGGCGGGTCGGCAAACACACAATGCACCGATGCCGTGGGCAGCATGCGCATGATGCGCACACTCTCCCCAAGCATGATCTGGTCGAGCGGCAATTCGCGAACGATTTCCAAGGGCGCGGGCAGCTCCGGCTGGTCGGTGGATGGTGATCGGCGATGGGGCGAGACGTCAAGGCGAACAATATGCGACGATGGCCATGCGATTCGTGGCCTCGTCAAGCAACGACGCACCCGAACATATTGATTATAAAATTCTTCTATCTGAAAACACGCTTCCCCAAGCTAGGCTGCTCGCCGCAGGGCAAAACGGTAGTCAGGCAAGTGAAGGGGGAAGGATGTTCTTTTTGTGAACAAAAAGAACCAAAAAAACTCTGACGCGTAGCGCAGCGAAGCGGCGGCGGGAGCGGCAGCGGATCGGCTTCGATCCGCGAAATCGATCTCCCATGCCGTTGGCGTACACCCCGCGGAGAGGCGGAAGCGGTACACACCAAGCGGATAAAAGTTTTTTGCTTCTTTTTTTCAAAAAAGAAGCGCTTCCTTCCAATAAAACCCCCCCCACCCGAAAACGCCCCACCACCCGAGGGACGAACGTGAACTACCGCCACGCCGTCCACGCCGGCAATTTCGCTGACTGCATGAA
>CAIYPH010000169.1 GCA_903928045.1 uncultured Rhodospirillales bacterium | reverse complement strand
CGGCACGGCCGCCGCTGATATGGTCGAGCGAGGCGAACCGGCGGGCGATGTGGTAGGGCGCATCGAAGGTGGTCGATGCGGTGGCCACCAGGCCGATGCGCTCAGTGACCATGGCGAGCGCTGAAAGCAGGGTGAACGGCTCGAAGGAGGTCGCGGTGGCGCTGCGCCGGAGGGCCGCGATATCCAGGTTCAGCAGCGCCAGGTGGTCGGCCATGAAGAAGGCGTCGAAGCGGCCTTGCTCCAGTTTCTGAATGAAGCGGACGAGGTGTGCGAGGTTGAAGTTGGCGTCCGGGTACGCGCCGGGGTAGCGCCACCAGGCGGTGTGGATGCCCACGGGGCGCATGAAGGCGCCGAGATGCAGTTGCTTGGTCATGGCCGGGATCTCCGTGAGGTGGCGGGCGCATGACGAAAATGGTCGGCAAAGCCGGGCAGTGTAAATAGACGGGATTTGCGAAGATGGGCGGCTCCGCAGGGTTTCATTCTCCGCGGCCGGGTGGTGCGAGAGATTCGTGCTCCACCCCTGCGCTTCACATGAACCCCGCCCGGGCAGGCTGCGCCATCTGCCGTTGGCGGCTACCCGCGGTTCGGCGCGGCGGGAGCCGGCATGAGCGCGGCAAGAGCGTCGATTGGGGCACTGAGTCGCGCGGCGTAACTGGCAAGGGCGATCGCGACGGTGCCGTCACCGTGCAGTTCGACGCCGGAGAGACGCTCCAGAAGTGTGCGTTCGGCTTCAAGTTCCATGCCCTTGACCTGGCTGCGCAGGGCCTCGGCGGCCGGCTCGGCCTTCATCGCGCGTCGGGCGGTGCGCAGGGGGCGAATGACGGCTTCGCGCCACGGAGCGGCGGCCAGATCGAGCGTGGCGACGTCGGCGGGGCCGGGGCAGTTGCCCCGCGCCGCATGCCAGAACATGGCGATGAGCAGGCACACGTCCCCGCCATGGCGGTCCTGCACATGCAGGGCCGCGTCGGCAAAGCCGGGGCGGGCATAGAGCGCTTGGGCGAAGGCCCAGATATCGCCGCTCAGTCGTTCCATACCTTGACGGCGGCGGCGATCATCTCGGGCGGCAGGGTGACGCCGGCGGCGGCGGCGGCGCCTTTGTTGAGCAGCAGGTCGAATGCCGTATAGGTCGCCGGCATCATGGTGCCGGGCGCCTTGCCGAGCAGGACGGGGACGACGACCTCCTTCGCCCAGTCGACGCCGGCCTGGTGCTGGTTCTGCGCATAGGAGGCGATGGCGCCGTGCTCGACGGCGGAGGTGTCGTAGGAGAACAGCGGGATCTTGTTGTCCCGCGCAACTTTCACCACCGCATCGAAGGCGGAGGCGACCGTGTTGTCCTGCGGCATCAGCAGCGTGTCGGCCTTGGTGACCAGGGCCTGGGCGGAGGTGAGCATTTCGGCGGACGAGGAGAGGTGAACCTCGGCCCAGGTGAGGCCGCGCTTGGCCGATTCCGCCTTGTTGAGGTTGTTGAGCGTCACGGAATTGGCTTCGGCCGGGTTAAAAATTGTGCCGATGATCTTCGCCTTGGGGTTCAGCTTCAGCAGCACGTCGAACATCTTGGCCACCGGCGGAATGCCGTAGATGCCGGCGACGTTGGTGCCGGTCGGCTTGTCGAGCGCGGCGAGGATGCCGGAATCGACAGGGTTGGTGACGCAGCCGAAGGCGACCGGCATGTCCGTCCCCTTGGTCAGCCGGATGGCAGCCTGCACATTGGGGGTGGTGCAGGGGGCCATCACGTCCACTTTGTCGGCGAGGAACTTCTCGGCGATGTTGCGCGCGTTCGCCACGTCGCCCTGGGCGTTGAGGTAGCGGAAATCCAGGTTCTTGCCCTCGATGAAGCCGGCCTCCTTGAGGCCTTCGAGCAGGCCGTTGCGGGTGGCGGTCAGCGCGGGGTGGTCGACGATTTGGGAATAGCCGACCTTGTAAGTGCGGCCCGGGGTGGGCGCCGCTTGCTGCGCGTGCGCGCTTGCAGTGAGCGCCAGCCCCGCGAGAACTCCAAGCCACATCCGACGCATCATCGCACCCCTCCCTGATTGCTCCCGCAGTCTTCGCCCGACCGCCTCACAGCGTCAACAAGGCGCGATCGGAGGCCAGTGCCGTGCCGCTGGCGGCGCGGAAGCGCGCGACCAGACCCGCGACGGTGAGGGTGGATTTCTCGGCGCCCCTGACATCAAGCACCACGCGGCCGGCATGCATCATCACCAGCCGGCTGCCCCAGGCGATAGCAGCCTGCATATCATGCGTAACCATAATAGAGGTTAGATGGTTGGTGGCGATGCGCCGCGCGGTCAGCTCCATCACCAAGGCGGCGGCGCGGGGATCGAGCGCCGCGAGATGCTCGTCGAGCAGGAGCAGACCGGGCTCGGCCAGCGTGGCCATCAGCAACGCGACGGCCTGGCGCTGGCCGCCGGAGAGGGTTCCCATGCGGGCGTCCATGCGATCCTCGAGGCCCAAACCGGTCTCGGCCAGCAGGGCACGGAACTGGGCGCGGCGGGAGGCGATTACCGCCCGTCCGAAGCCGCGGTTCTGGCCACGCATCGCTGATATGGCGAGGTTCTCGGCGATGCTCATGGAAGCGCAGGAGCTCTCCCGCGGGTCCTGCGCGATGCGGCCGATGCGCGCGGCGCGGCGGTGCACCGGCAGGCCGGTGATGTCGGCCGCGCCGAGGATGATCTGCCCGGAATCGGGTGCTTCATGGCCGGTGATGCAGCGCAGCAGGGTGGATTTGCCGGCGCCGTTGGAGCCGATGAGGGTGACGAAATCGCCGGCCTCCAGCACGAGATCGATGCCCGCGAGCGCCGTGGTGGCATCCGCACCGCCCCGGTTGAAGACGCGGGTGAGGCCGCGCAGTTCGAGCGCCACGCTCATCGCCGTGCCCTCAGCCGCGGCAAGGAGAGTGCGGCCAGCAGCAAAGCGGCGGTAATCAGCTTGAGGTCCACCGGATCGAACCCCACCCGCAAGGCGCCGGCGACCAGCAGGCGGTAGATCAGCACGCCGGCGATGGTGGCAACGATCCAGCGCGCTATGCCGCCATCGCCGAACATCGCCTCGCCGATCATCACCGCCGCAGCGCCGGTGACCAGGATGCCGGCGCCCATGCCGATATCGGCGAACCCATGGTCCTGCGCCACCAGGGCGCCAGACAGCGCGATCAGCCCGTTGGACAGCGCTAGCCCGATCATCTTGGTGCGGGCGGTATCGACGCCGAGGCCGGTGATCATGGCCTCGTTCTCACCGGTGGCACGCACCGCCACCCCGAGATCGGTGCGCAGAAACCAGGCCATGGCAGCCGCCACCGCGATCAGCAGCAGGGACGTTACCAGGATCACCACAAAGGCATCCCGCCAGCCCGGCAGAAAGGCGCCAATCCGGTCGAACATCGTGGAGGTGGAGAGCAGCGAGATATTGGCGCGGCCCATCACCCGCAGGTTCACGGTGTAGAGCGCCGTCATCACGATAATGCCGGCGACGATGTTGTTGATACGCAGCCTGGTATGGATCACCGCCGTCACCATTCCCGCCCCCGCCCCTGCCGCCACCGCGGCCAACACGGCCAGCACCGGATGCACCCCCGCCACCAGCAATGCCGCCGCCACCCCGCCCCCCAAGGGATAACTGCCCTCGGCGGTAAGATCCGGGAAACGGAAAAAGCGGAACGTCAGCAGCACGCCAAGGCCAAGGAAGCCGAACAAGCTCCCCTGCTCCAGCATGTTGACGGCGAGCGACTGCAACTGGGCGATCACGGGCGAGCCTGCGCAAGAATGGATGCCACTCTCTTGCGAGCGGCGCCCCCTGGCAAGGCGCTCTGCGAGCGCTCGCAGAGCATGACTGTCGGACGCAAAGGCGAGGGGGCGCCGCCCCCTCGACCCCCGGCCAGGTCCGTTGCGCGCCTTCGCGCGACGGGCCGAGCCCCTGGACCTCATGCATT
>CAIYPH010000168.1 GCA_903928045.1 uncultured Rhodospirillales bacterium | reverse complement strand
GGGGATGCTGGCGATCGCCACCGCGGTGGCCAGCGTCGCTGGCGAGAGCGCGGCCAGCAGCCCCTCCACTTCCGCCTCATAGTCGCGGATCAGCTGGCGTTCCGCCTGCCGCTCCTCGGTGCGGCCGAACGGATCGAGCGCCGTACCGCGCAGGAAGCGCAGGCCGGCCAGCAGCTTGAAGCCGGTCATCATGCGCGGCCCGTAGCTCTGCTTGATCATATGCCCGGTGGTCTTGTCGCGCTTGGCGAGGATGGGCGGCGCGAGGTGGAATTCGAGCTTCTCCGGGTTCTCGAACTGCGCATCCAGCGCGGCCTGGAACGCCGGCGCGGTGTAGAGGCGGGCGACCTCGTACTCGTCCTTATAGGCCAGCAGCTTGGCGTAGTTGCGCGCCACCGCCTCGGTGAGCGCCGTGCCGCCGGAGAACATCCGCCCCTCCGCCTCGCGCACCCGGTCCACCAGCTTGCGGTAGCGCCGGGCGAGGCGGCGGTTCTGATACGATGTCAGCAGCGCCTCGCGGGCGGCGATGACGTCATCGAGCGTCTTCTCCACCGGGGCGGCGAACACGATCCCGGCGGCTTCGGTCACGCGCTTCAGGTCATGCGCCGCACAGCGGCCCCACTGGAACGCCTGCTTGTTGGCCTCCACCGCGGTGCCGTTCAGCTCGATCGCGCGCAACAGGCTCTCGCCGGTCAGCGGGATGCGGCCCTTCTGCCAGGCATAGCCGAGCAGGAAGGGGTTGGTGGCGATGCTGTCGCCGAGCAAGGCGGTGGCGAGCGCCGTGGCGTCGAACTGGTCCACCGCCTCGGTCCCGGTCGCCTCGGCGATGCTGCGGCGCAGCTGGCCGGCGGGCAGGCGGGTGTTGGTGTTCATCACGAAATCCCCGGTCGGGACTTCCTGGGTATTGAGCACCACGTGGGAGGCGCCCTTGCGCAGCGCCGCCAGCGTATCCTTGGCGCCGGCCACCACCATGTCGCAGGCCAGCAGCAGATCGGCCTCGCCACGGCCAACGCGCAGCCCGTGCAGTTCGGCTTCCTCGGCCGCAAGGCGGATGTGGCTGTAGACGCTGCCGCCCTTCTGGGCCATGCCCATCTGGTCGAGCACGGTGACATGGTTGCCGTCGAGATGAGCGGCCATGCCGAGCAGGGCACCGATGGTGACGATGCCGGTGCCGCCGATGCCGGTCACCAGGATGTCGTAGGGCTGGCCGAGCCCGGGCACCACCGGCTCCGGCACCGCGAAATCGCTCGCCGTGGCGCGGGCCCGCTTGCGCAGCTTGCCGCCATGCACGGTCACGAAGCTCGGGCAGAACCCCTCGACGCAGGAGAAATCCTTGTTGCAACTGGACTGATCGATCCGCCGCTTGGTACCAAACTCGGTCTCGACCGGCTGCACCGAGAGGCAGTTCGACGCCTTGGAGCAATCCCCGCAGGCCTCGCAGACCGCGGCATTGATGAAGGCGCGCTTGTTGGGGTCGGGGAAGGTGCCGCGCTTGCGGCGGCGGCGCTTCTCGGAGGCGCAGGTCTGGTCGTAGATCAGCACCGTGCAGCCCGGCGTATCGCGCAGTTCTCGCTCGATCTCCTGCATCTGGCGGCGGTGATGCACCGTCACCCCCGGCGCGAGATCGGTGACCTCGTCGTATTTCTCGGGCTCATCGGTGACGATCACGACGCGCTTGGCGCCCTCGGCCGTCACCTGCCGGGTGATCTGCGGGACGGTGAGCTGCCCGTCGACCGGCTGCCCCCCGGTCATCGCCACCGCGTCGTTGAACAGCACCTTGAAGGTGATGTTGACGCCGGAGGCCACCGCGCCGCGGATCGCCATGTAGCCGGAGTGGAAATAAGTGCCGTCACCGAGATTGGTGAAGACGTGCTTTTCCTCGGTGAACGGCGCCTGGCCGATCCACTGCATGCCCTCGCCGCCCATCTGGCTCAGCGTGTCGGTGCTGCGGTCCATCCACAGTGCGAGGGTGTGGCACCCGATGCCTGCCAGCGCACGGCTGCCGTCGATCACCTTGGTGGAGGTGTTGTGCGGGCAGCCCGAGCAGAAATAGGGGCGGCGCGCGGCGGCCGGCTGCATCTGCTCCAGGCTGCGCGCCTGCTCGCGCAGGAAGCGGGCGCGGGCCTGCATTTCCTCGCTCTCGATAAAAGGCGCGATGCGGCCAGCGAGTGCCAGAGCTAGTTCGGCCGAGGAGAATTCGCCATTGGCCTTGAGGAACGGCACCCCCCGCTCATCCCGCTTGCCCAGCACGCGCGGTCGCACGGCGCTGTCGTACAGGATGTCGCGCACCTGCTGCTCGATGATCGGCGCCTTTTCCTCGACGACGATGATCTCGCTCAGCCCCTCGGCGAAGCGCTTGATGATGCTGGGCTCGATCGGCCACACCAGCGCCAGCTTCAGCACCCGCACGCCCTCGCCCAGCCCAAGCTCGGAGAGTGCCTGGCGGGTGTCGAGATAGGATTTGCCTGATGTGATGATGCCGATCTGCGCGCCCGGTGCCGGCAGCACGATACGATCGAGCCCGTTCACCCGCGCATAGGCCTGGGCGGCGGGCAGGCCGATATTGACGGTGCGCGCCTCCTGATCCAGCGGCGCATCGGGCAGCCGATACCCGGCATCGGGGTGCGGCCCCTCGGGGTGGCGAATGCGGAATTCGGCCAGATCGAAGGCGACGGAGGCCGAGCTGTCCATCACATCGCCGACGGTCTTGAAGCCGACCCAGCGGCCCGACCAGCGGGACATCGCCCAGCCATGCAGGCCAAGCTCCAGCAGATCACGGATATCGGCGGGCACCAGGATCGGCATAGAACCGGCGATCAGCGCGGGCTCGGACTGATGGGGCACGGTGGAGGATTTGCAGCCGTGATCGTCCCCGGCCATGGCGAGCACGCCGCCAGTGCGGGTAGTGCCGGCGTAGTTGGCGTGGCGGAAGGCATCGCCCGCGCGGTCCACCCCCGGCCCCTTGCCATACCAATAGGCGAATACCCCGTCATAGCGCGCCTGCGGCAGCAGCGGGATCTGCTGGGTGCCCCAGATCGCAGTCGCCGCGATTTCCTCGTTCACCGCCGCCCAGAACCGAATGTGGTGCTCGTCCAGGTGCTTCTTGGCGTTCCACATCTGGATGTCGATCTGGCCGAGCGGCGAGCCGCGATAGCCGGAGACGAAGCCCGCCGTGTTGAGCCCGGCCGCGAGATCGAGCTTGCGCTGCAGCATGGGCAGGCGAACCAAAGCCTGGGTGCCGGTGAGGTAGAACCGGTCGCTATCGACCTGGTACTTGTCCTCGAGCGTGACGGCGGAATGCTTCATGAACCCGGCTCCCGGTTTGGCCGACTAGAGATAGGGGTGGATCGGCGGATTGGCCAGGGCCGGATCAGCCGGCATCGGCGCTCGCGAAATCCACGAGGTCCGCCCCTTCCTGCACCATATCGCCCACCGCGCAGCGCACGGCGGCGATGGTGCCGTCCATGGCTGATGTGAGGGACATCTCCATCTTCATCGCCTCCAGCACGATCAGCGTCTGCCCGCGCGAAACCACGTCGCCGGGCTGCACCAGCACGGAGGTGATCCGCCCGGGGATCGGCGCCAGCACGTGATCCGCCCCGGGCGGCGCGGCGCGCGGCGGGGCGAGTGGGTCGAGCGGCGTGATGGCAATGGTGCGGCCGGAGACCAGCACGGTGAGGGCCTCACCCGGCACGATGGTGACTGGGAGGGTCGCGTCATCCAGCCGCAGCAGGCCGCCGGTGAGGCGGCCGAGATGGCGCTCGCCATCCCACCCAAGCTGCCAGTCCTCGCCCGCAGGGGTGGCGCGAACGAGAATGGTCGCCTCACCGCAGAGCAAATGCATGTCCACCGCGCCCGGCAGGTTCATCCGCCAGGCATCGGTGGCGCTCCACGGGGATTGCGGCTCGGCATCGGGTGTCGCGGCGTGCTGCGCCAGCACATGCAGCGCGGCGGCGGCAATGGCGGCGGCGGGCGGGGTGGAGTCGAGCGCCAGCAGATCGGGGTGGCGGGCGATGAAGCCGGTGTCGAAATCCCCGGCCGCGAAGTCCGCGTCGGCAGCGATGGCGGCGAGCAGCGCGAGGTTGGTCTGCACGCCCACCACCGCGCTATCGGCTAGCGCCGCGCGCAGCCGGGCCAAAGCGGTGGCACGGTTGGCACCATGCACGATGATCTTGGCGATCATCGGGTCATAATCCGGCGTGATGGCATCGCCCGTCCGCACCCCCGCATCCACCCGCGCCGCCGCCGGCAAACCGAGATACGCCAGCCGCCCGACGGAGGGGAGGAAGTTGCGCGCGGGGTCCTCGGCGTAGAGCCTTACTTCGATCGCGTGCCCGCCAATCGCCAGTTCATCCTGGCGCAGTGGCAAAGGCTCCCCGGCGGCAACGCGAAGCTGCCACTCCACCAGATCGACTCCGGTGATCGCCTCGGTGACCGGATGCTCCACCTGCAGGCGGGTGTTCATTTCCATGAAATGGAACCCCTCGCCCTCCACGATGAACTCCACCGTGCCGGCGCCGACGTAACCCACGGCCCGCGCCGCCGCCACCGCCGCCGCGCCCATGGCGTCCCGCATGGCCGGGGGCATGAAGGGGGCCGGGGCCTCCTCGATGATTTTCTGGTGGCGGCGCTGCACCGAGCAGTCGCGCTCGAAGAGATGCACCGCATTCCCAAGCGTGTCGGCAAAGACCTGGATCTCGATATGGCGCGGCCGGGTGAGGTAGCGCTCGATCAGCACCCGGTCATCCCCGAAGGAGGAGGATGCCTCGCGCTGGGCGCCGGCCAAAGCGGCGGCGAAATCCTCTGGCCTTTCCACCACTCGCATCCCCTTGCCGCCACCGCCGGCCGAGGCCTTGATCAGCACGGGATAGCCGATCCGCCCCGCCTCGGCCGCCAGCAGCACCGGGTCCTGATCCGCCCCGTGATAGCCCGGCACCAGCGGCACCCCGGCCTCCGCCATCAACGCCTTCGCCTCGGACTTGCCGCCCATCGCGCGGATGGCGGAGGCGGGCGGCCCGATGAACACCACGCCGGCTTCCGCGCAGGCTTCCGCAAACCCGGCATTCTCGGACAGGAACCCGTAGCCCGGATGGATCGCCTCCGCACCCGACCGCGCGGCGGCAGCCAGAATCGCCGGGATATTCAGATAGCTCTCCCGTGGCGCCGCCGGCCCGATGCGATAGGCCTCATCGGCCATCTCGACATGCAGCGCACTTGCATCGGCGTCCGAGTAGACGGCGACGGTGGCGATGCCCATGCGCCTGGCGGTGCGGATGATGCGGCAGGCAATTTCGCCGCGATTGGCGATGAGGATCTTACGGAACATATCGGCCGACCGGACGGTTGGAGAAAAGCGAAGTGGAACAACGAGACGGCGAGACAGCGAGATAACGTGGCTCGCCCAGTGCTTCTCCTCGCTGCCTCGCTGTCTCGTTGTTCAGCTTGCTACCTGACGCCATCACATCCGGAACACGC
>CAIYPH010000167.1 GCA_903928045.1 uncultured Rhodospirillales bacterium | reverse complement strand
GGCGCCATCGCCCGCTCGACCCACCAGCGTGGGCCTCGCTCGGCCGCCGAATGATTGACGAACATGATGTGCCCGCCCGGCCGCACCACCCGGCGCATTTCAGCCAGCAAGCGGCGCGGACTCGGCACCACCGAGGCGACGAACATCGCCACCGCGATGTCAAAACTCCCGTCCTCGAACGCGGTCTGCTCCGCATCCATCTCGAGCAGTGCATCCACATTGGTCAGGCCGACCGTCTTTACCCTGGCGCGCGCCAAAGCAAGCATATCGGCCGACAGGTCGATCCCGGTGACCCGCTTGTCCGCCGCATAGCGCGGCAAGGCGAGACCGGTGCCGACGCCGACCTCGAGCACGCGCGTGCCCGGTAGTCGGTTGACCTCGGCGACCGCGCGGCGCCGGCCCCAGCCGGACACCCCGCCGAACACAAAATCATACACGCCGGCCCACCTCTTATAGGCGGCGCGCACAGCATCGGCATCGAGACCTGTCGCGGTCCGTTGAGTTTGGGCGGCCTGGCTCATGGTTTCGCTCGTCCTGTCGCCCACGGCGCCGCGCAAGCGGCGCGGCCACGCATCCGCGTGCCCACACTGCTTACCACGCCGCGAACCGGTTGGGGAGAGGCGGTGTAACGACCGCCGCGCCGCTATTCGGACGCCAGATCCACGGCGGCTGCGCGCCCGTTGGGCTGGGCCTCAATCTCGAATTTGAGGATTTGTCCCTCGGACAACGTCCGCATGCCCGCCTTCTGGACCGCGCTGATGTGGACGAATACGTCCTTGCCCCCGGTTTCCGGCGCCACGAAACCGTAGCCCTTTGTCGGGTTGAACCACTTGACCGTGCCTTTAGGCATAACCGTTCCGCCTCTCATGACCGAGGGCTGACGGTTGGAGCCAGTCGTCGCAGGTGCCGATAGCAAGAACCGTAGCGGCACGGCCCGTCCGAAGCCCTCGAAGATTTCAGATGCTTGCCCGCCGCCTCGCGGGAACGGTCACGCACCCCCCTACGGCGCAACTGCCCGGATTTTGCAGTCCGGTTTCAGCGGCGCCCGAGGACACGATAAACACGCAAGGCAGATCTGCGCAACCGCAACTTCGTGATATCGCCGGGCGTCACACGCCTCAGGCGGCGTCCTCGCGGCGATCGCGCACCTTCACGTAGGCGATCTGGGCATGCTCGACGCAGTACGGCTTACCCTGTGCGGCCTCGGCATCGCAAAAGCGGAAGCTCTTGGTGCCAGGCTCGCCAATCGGCCAGCAGCACACCGAGGCACGCCCGACTCGCGGGGCGACCGCGCGCACCGGAGTCGTGCGCACCGGCGCAACCTCGCGCGCCGCGGGCTTCGGCTGAAATACGGGACGCGGCGCGGCAACCACGGGCTCGGCGACCTCTGTCGTGCGAAGCGGCGGCAAGGTTGGGCCGGTCACACGACGCGGCGCAGGCGGCCGCGGAGCGGCGCCGGAGCCATCACGGCGAATCGGCGAAGGCCGTGCCGGCAAGTTCAGGCGGTGCGCCTTGCCGACGACGGCGTTCTTCGAGATCCCCATCCGGCGGCCGATTTCCGCGGTTGAGAGCCCTTCAGCCCAGAGCGCCCGGAGACGTTCGATCGTCTCATCGTTCCACTCCATCTCGTAGCTCCCATCCATGACTGCCTACCACATATGGTAGCGGCAAGTTCGGGTGGGTCAATGCGCGGGAGGGCGGTTTTCCCAAAAACTTGTGGAAAACCTCCGACTCCGCCCCAAGATGTTGTGGATTAAAAGAGCAGCCCCTTCTTCAGCATGCCGTGCACGCCCTTTTCCCCGTTCACCGTCTGGGTCACATGGAAATCCACCGCGAGCGAGCAGAACTGATAGGCCTCCTGGCGCGAGAGATTGGAGCGCGACGTGATAAAGGCGATCATCTCCCGCAGCGCCTGCTTCATCGCCTGGTCGAGATCCTCGTGCATGCCCATCGAGATGTAATGGGTCGCCGTCTCGCCGCGGGGATAGGCGAGAAGCGGGGCAGCGCCGACCTGCTTATGCAGCGTCAGCGTGAAGGTACCGGTGAGGCACATCTCCAGCGCGTTGATGCACACCTCGCCATCGCCCTGCACGCCGTGTCCGTCGCCGGCCGAGAACAGCGCGCCCTTGGCGAGCACGGGCAGGAACAGGGTGGAGCCCTCGCCGATCTCCTTGTTGTCGAGATTGCCGCCATGTTCGCGCGGCTGCACGGTGGAGATCGTCCCGTAATGCGCCGGCGGCGCCACGCCCATCACGCCGAAGAACGGCGCGAGTTCAAGCTCCACCCCGTAGGACATGCGGCAGACGCGCCGGGCGCGGTCAACCGGCATATGGGTGAGGAAGCGCTCGGGGAAATCCTCCGGCAAGGTGCCCTTCAACGGTCCGAAGCCGCAGAACCCCCAATCGGCACCGAATTCGATCTTCTCGATCTTCACTTCCAGCATGTCGCCGGGCTCGGCGCCGATGACCGCAACGGGGCCGGTGATGATATGGCCGGGGCCACGCGGCACCCGCGCATGGATCGCATGCAGCGCCGGCGGCACCACCATCCCGGAGCCGGGCGGCGGCAGAGTCTCGGGGCTGCCCGAGACGCATTCGAGCACCACGGTATCGCCCGAGGCGATCGTCACCACCGGCGGGATCGCGGCGTCAAACACGCCCCAGCGGACGGTTTCAGGGGTGGCGGCAACGCGATGCACGGCCATGGCACGCTCCATTGGATGATTTTGGGGATGACCCCTAGCCAAGCCGCTCAGAGGCCGCCGGGCAAGCCCAGAATCGTCGCGGCAGCCGAAAATTCGGCGGCGACCGGATGGCGCTCGCTCGGCGCTGCGCCGTCGCGCAGGATTTGGCAGGTGCGCATGCCCGCCACCGCGGCGGCGTCCAGTTCGGCCTCATCGGCCGAGAGATAGGCGACCTCGACCGTCGGCACCCCTAGCGCGATCGCCAGCCGGCCGAAGCTCTCGGGCTCGCTTTTACGGCCGACGCGGGTATCGAAGAAGCCCTGGAACAGGCCGGATGTATCGCCCTCGGGCGCATGGGCGAACAGCAGGCGGTGCAGGCTGGCGGCATCGGCAGAATAAGTGGTCAGCCGCAAGCCGCCCTTGCTCCAGCGGCGCAGGGCCGGCACCACGTCGGGGAAGAGCACGTCGGCCAGCGCGCCGCGCTGAAATCCGTCGCGCCAGATCAGCGCCTGCAGGGCCTGCCAGGGCGCCATCATCGTGTCATGCGCGGCCCAGTGGGCCAGCGTCTCATGGGGATCCTGCGCCGGGACCGCGCGCGCGGCATCGGCCAGCACGGCGGCGACGTCGGCATCCGCGGCATGGTCGCGCAGAAAGGTTTCGCGCTGCGCCACCGAGTAGGGACGCAGCACGCCGGCGACGAATTCG
>CAIYPH010000166.1 GCA_903928045.1 uncultured Rhodospirillales bacterium | reverse complement strand
GCGCTGCTGGCGCTGCGGCGGCGGTGGCTCAGACCGCGTCGATGAACACCGGGCTTTCCGGCAGGCGGGCGCCGCCATCCACCACGATGGTCTCGCCGGTCACGTAGCTCGAATCGTCGCTGGCGAGGAACAGCATCGGCCCGGCGATCTCCTCGGGGGTGCCGAGCCGCTTGGCCGGGATATAGCCCTCGATCCGCGCGCGGCCGTAGCGGGCGGTGAGGCCCTGCAGCGCGGGGGTGTCGATGTAGCCCGGCTCGATGGCATTCACCGTCACGTTGTCGGCGGCGAATTCCAGCGCGGCGGTATGCACGAAGCCGGTCACCGCGGCCTTGCTGGTGGCGTAGGCGCCCGAGCCCGGCATGGTCACCTTCGGGCCGGTGACCGAGGAGGTCACGATGAACCGCCCGCCACCCTGCTTGCGCATGTGCGGCAGCGCGGCGGCGGAGAGGGTGAAACAGGCCTTCACGTTCACGTTGAACAGCCGGTCCAGCGTCGCCATGTCCGCCTCCTCGACGCGCATCCGCCCGAAAGCGGCGGCATTGTGGACGACGATGTCGAGCCGCCCGCAGGTCGCCGCGACTTCATCGACCATCGCGCGCGCGGCGGCGTGATCGCCGACATCGATGGTGCGCAGCAGCGCCTTCCCCCCGGCCTCGGTGATCCGCGCCAGGGTTTCCTCGCCATGCGAGGCGGTGCGGGTGGCGATGATCACCGTGGCGCCCTCGCGGGCGAAGGCGATGGCGGTGGCGCGGCCGATGCCCTGGCCGGAGCCGGTGACGATGGCAACCTTGCCGGCGAGACGAGTACCCATGAAATCCCCCATGTGTTCAGAGGCCGAAGTATCGACCGCGGCTCGGTGCTTGACCAGCCCGGTCAATCCCCGGCGCGCAGCAGATCGACCAGAATCTCCATCACCTCGGCCACCCCGATCTCGCCGGGCATGGCGGAATCGGGGAATGCTGCGAGGTCAATGTCGAACAGGCGGCCGCGCTCCGGGAACCACTCGATGCGGACACGCTCGTTGCTGGCGGCGAACTGGGCCATGAAGCGCGCGACCGCATCACGCGGTGGCAATTCCCCCAGGCCGGGAGCGGTCTGGCGGAGCCGGTCGGCGACGAAGCCGGTCATCGTCGCGGCCTCCCCGCCGGCCCGGGCCGCGGCGATCGGCAGGAAGGCGCGCAGGAAGCTTTGGGCGGCGGCGGAGACGTTGCTGGCGAGGCGGGGCGGGCGCGCGAAACCGGTGCAGTCGATACCGATCCGCGCCGAGACATCTTCCAGCAAATCCCGGCCGATCAGCGTATCGGCAACGAACAGCACCGGGGACACCGCGGCACGGCCGAAAATCGCCGCCCAGCGGGACAGCAGCCTGGCGTGGTCGAAATAGGCGGCGTCGGTCGTACGGGCCAGGGCGTAGCCGCCGGGGTAGGGCAGCGGGGGCAGCATTTCGGCGCCGAATTCGCCGGCCAGCAATTGCATCCCGTACTGGCTCATCGCGAGCTCGTGCTGGGGGCGGAGATAGACGAGCACCTGATGGCTGGCGGCGAAGGGCGCGAGGAAGGCGAACAGCCAGGCGACCTCGTGCAGCAGCAGAATGCGGGAATGGCAATGCTCGCTCGACAGCAGCAGCGTGTCGCAGTCCGCCGGGGCATCGGCGATTTCGGCGGCGAGGCGGGCGGCGGTGTCGGCGCGGAAGCGGGCCAGCGCGTCGGGGGTGGTGACGTTCCGGCGCAGGCGCAGCGGGTCGTCGAGGCGCCACTCCGCCAGCGCGAGGGCGGCGAGGTCGGAATGGTTGAGCGCGCCGGCGAGGTCGGGCGGGGCGAGGGTGGTGGGGACGAACACCCCCTGCGCCATCAACGCATCGCGGTTCAGCGCAAGGAAGCGTTGCAGTGAGGTGGTGCCGGTCTTCTCGGTGCCGATATGCAGGATGCAGCGCCGAAACCGTGGATGCGCCGGTGGCTCGGGTGCGGGGTGCAGGAACGGGTTGGGCTGCACCGAGCCGAAGGCGTCGAACAGGCCGTGATCGCTCCATTCAGTGCGAAAGTGCAACACATCCCGCTCGCCGGGCGCGAGCCGGTGGGGCGGGCGGAAGGTGAAGCCGTGGTCGCCGATCCCGGCGGCCGCGAGATCCACCCGTTGCTCCCCGGCCGCTGCGGTGCCGAGGCGCCGGCGGCCGGCATAGGCATCGAGCCGCAAGCGCGCATCGGGATTATCGGCATCGCGCGCCCAGCCGGAGACGAGGTCCGGGCGGCAGATGTCGATATGGCCCTCGAAGCGCATGCGGCCCGCGGATCAGCCGAGCTTGAGCTCCTCGCGCACGATGTTCACCCACCAGTTGACGCCGAGGGGGATGATGTCGTCGTTGAAGTTGAATAGCGGGGTGTGCAGGTTGGGCGTGCTGCCGGCCTCGTTCACCCCGTTGCCGATCATGATCATGGCGCCGGGCTTCGCATCGAGCATGAAGCAGAAATCCTCGCCGCCGGTGATCGGCGGCGCGTTGGGGTTGACGTTCTCGCTGCCCACCAGGGCGTTGGCGGCGGTGACCGCGACATCGGTCTGGTCGGCGTGGTTGACCATCGGCGTGGTGCCCCAGCGCAGCTCAACCTCGGCGGTGCAGCCGTTGAGCGCGGCGGTGGCATGGGCGAGCTCTTCCATCCGCTTGTCGAGGATCGCCTGGGCGGGCTTGGAGAAGCAGCGCATGGTGCCGGTGAGTTCCAGCTCGGCCGGCATCACGTTGGCCGATTGGTTGGAGCCGCCATGGATGGAGCCGACACTGATCACCACCGCCTCCTGCGGCGAGATGTTGCGGCTCACCACGGTTTGCAGGGCCATGATGTACTGGGCCTGGGCGACGGTGACGTCGGTGGCGAGATGCGGCGTGGCGCCACCATGGCCGCCAGTGCCTTTGAAGGTCACCTTCCAGAGGCCGGCGCCGGCGAGGAAGGCGCCCTTGCGGGTGGCGAATTTGCCGACGGGGATGCCCGGCATGTTGTGCATCCCGTACACCGCATCGCAGGGGAAGCGCTCGAACAGCCCGTCCTTCAACATGGCGGTGGCGCCCCCGCGGCCCTCTTCGGCGGGCTGGAAGATGAGCTGGACAGTGCCGGAGAAATCGCGGTTTTCCGAGAGGTAGCGGGCGGCGCCGAGCAGCATGGTGGTGTGGCCGTCATGGCCGCAGGCGTGCATCACCCCGGCGTTGGTGGAGGCGTAGGGCAGGCCGGTCTGTTCGGGGATGGACAGGGCATCCATGTCGGCGCGCAGGCCGATGGAGCGCTGGCCGGGCAGCCGGCCACGGACGGTACCGACCACCCCGGTGACGCCGATACCCTCGGTGACCTCGATGCCCCATTCGCGCAGCTTGGCGGCGACGAGGGCGGCGGTGCGGGTTTCCTCGAGGCCCATTTCGGGGTGGGCGTGGATGTCGCGACGGATGGCGGTGAGCTCGTCGTGGTAGGCGCGGATCTTGTCCATGGTCATATCGTCGGCCATCGCCGGGGTCTCCTGTGTTTGCTGGCGCTATGTGGCCATGAACGGCCGGTCGCGGCAACCATGGGGCAAAATGCGGTCTTGCTTTTTCACGGCGGTGGCGGAACCCTCGGGGCCTGGCAGAGGTGAGGGACGAGAGATGAAATTCGGCTGGCTGACCCTCGCACTTTCGCCGTCGCCCGACGAGGACGCGGCGCGGATCGACCAGCAGCTCGCCCAGGCCTGCGAGGCCGAGGCGCTCGGATTCGCCAGTGTGTGGCTGACCGAGCATTATTTCACCGGTGAAAGTGTCTATAACGACGCGCTGCTGTTCGCCGCCGCGCTGGCGATGAAGACCGAGCGGATCCGGATCGGGTTCGCGGTGTTGCAGATGCCGTTCCATCACCCCGTGCGGCTCGCGGTGCAACTCGCGCTGCTCGACAATCTCAGCAAGGGGCGGGTGGATGCCGGGATCGGCAAGGGGACGGTTTATAACGAGTTCGAATTCGTCGGGCACGGATTGCGCAGCGGCGACAGCCGGGCGCGGATGGAGGAGGCGTTGGAGATTTTCCAGCGCATCTGGACCGAGAGCCCGCTGACGCATGACGGTACATACTTCAACGTTCATGTCCCCGAGTTGCGGCCGAAGCCGGTTCAGCAGCCGGGCCCGCCGTTGTGGCGGAGCGTGATTTCACCGGCATCGTTTCAGGAGTGTGGGCGCAAGGGCATTCCTATTCTGACGGCAAGGCTCGGCGTGCCGCGGCTGCGCGAGCGCTGGGCGCTGTATGCGGCCGCGCTGGCCGAGGGTGGGCACGACGCGGCGACGCAGGCCAGGCTGCTGGCGGATGCGGCGCTGTGGCGCAACGTCTACGTCGCCGGGAGCGACGCGCAGGCGGAGGATGAGTTGTCCGCCCTGCTGCTGCGGACGCGGGCGCATATGATGCATATCCGCCACGACCTCAACCCCGCCGATTTCGTCATCGACCCGGCGATGCTGAACCCCTGGACGGACCCGGGGGTGAGCGACGCCGACGCCCTACCCTATGTGCTGGAGACCGGATCGCTGTACGGCTCGGCGGCCCGGGTGCGGGAGCAGGTGGCGGAGCTGCGGGACGCGGGGGTGCGGCATATATTGTGTCAGACCGGGTTCGGCGACATGAGCCATGCGGCCAATATCGCCTCGATGCGGCGGTTCGGGCATGAGGTGATGCCGGCGTTCATGTGAAGCTGAACCAGCCGGACTGCAGGGCTCCGACGCCTTCGAGGCGGATCGAGCCGCCGTCGGGCGTGGCGATCTGGGTGTAGGCGCCGTAGGAGTCCGAACCGACGGTCTCGTTGTTGAACACGTCGGCGTAGGAGGCCAGGCCGGCGAAACCGTGCAGGTCGATCGCGACGCCGCTGGTATCGGCCCCGTAGATGATGTCGTGGCCGTGGCCGGCGGCGAAGGTGATGCTGTCGGGCGCGGCGCCGGCGGCGTTGGCGACACCGTAGGTCTGGTTTCCGGCGCCGTCGATGAAGGTGTCGGATTGCGGGGTGCCGGCGATCGCGCTGAATCCGTGCAGGAAGTTGGTCGGGGAATCCGCGATTTGCAGGGTCTGGGCGTTGATGTCGATCGTGGCTGAGGCGTTGTAGATCTGGGTGAGATCGAGCGAGGAGGGGATGTCCCGATCTCTGTTGAAATTGGCCGATCGAGCGCTGCTGGTTTGGACGTT
>CAIYPH010000165.1 GCA_903928045.1 uncultured Rhodospirillales bacterium | reverse complement strand
CCCCAGGAGGCCACACGCCAAACGGATAGGAAGTTTTTTTGGTTCTTTTTGTTCACAAAAAGAACTACTTACTTGCCTTAGCTCTGCTGCGCCATGAACGCCTTGATCGCCGGCGCCACTTCGGTGCGGAAGCGCTTGCCGTTGAACAGGCCGTAATGGCCGACGCCCTTCTGCTCGAGATGGGCGTGCTTGTCGGCGGCGAGGCGATGGGCCAGCGGATGGGCCGCCTTGGTCTGGCCGATGCCGGAGATATCGTCGCGCTCGCCCTCGATGGTGAACATCGCGGTGTGCTCGATGGCGCCGATATCCACCTTTTCGCCCTTATGGACGAACAGGCCGCGCGGCAGGAGGTGCTGCTGGAACACCTGGTCGATGGTTTGCAGGTAGAACTTGGCGGAGAGGTCCATCACCGCGCGGTATTCCTCGTAGAAGGCGCGCTTGGCGGCCAGCGGCTCGCCGTCGCCCTGCACAAGGTGCTGGAACATCTCGTAATGCGCCTGCACGTGGCGATCGAGGTTCATCGCCATGAAGCCGGCGAGTTGGAGGAAGCCCGGATAGACCTGGCGCATGAAGCCGGCATTCCCCGCCGGCACGCGATGGATCACGCGGGTGCGGAACCACTCGAGATCGCGGGTCTTGGCGAAGGTGTTGACCTGCGTCGGCGCCTCGCGGGTGTCGATCGGGCCGCCGATCAGCGTCATGCTGCGAGGGGCCGCGACAGGGTCATGCGCGTTCATCAGCGCCACGCCGGCCAGCACCGGCACGGCCGGCTGGCAGACGGCGATGACGTGCACCTCGGGGCCGAGGAAGCGGATGAAATCCTGCACGTAGTCGACGTAGTCGTTGAGGTCGAAATCAGGCGCCAGGAACGGCACGTCCCGCGCATCGCGCCAATCGGTGATGTAGACATCGTGATCGGGCAGGAAGGCCTCGACGGTGCCGCGCAGCAGCGTGGCGTAGTGGCCGGACATCGGGGCGACGATCAGAACCTTGCGGTCATGCGGCCGGTCGGCGAGGCGCACGAAGCGCTTGAGGTCACCCCAGGGGCGCACCAGCACCGCCTGCTCCACCACATCGATCTCATCGCCGGCGATCAGCGTGGTCTTCAGGCCGAACTCGGGCTTACCGAAGCGGCGGGTGTTGTGTTCGAAATGGTCCAGCGCGGCGACCGCATACTGGTTCATCGGCGATGGGCGGAAGGGGTTGAACGGGTTGTCGAGCACCCGAAGTGCCGTGGTGGCCGCGAGCCGCATGGGAGCCATGGCGGCGTGTTGCATCTCGTAGACCTGATAGAGCATGCGCTTCCTTGTGGCCGTGCCGTCAAAAACCGTGGGTTTACCGGGCGTTGCACCGCCCGTGACTGGCATGCTCCTCCGGCGGAGGGCGCCCTTGTTAGGATGGAGCATGTTCCATAAGAAGGCGTTAGCGGCAAGGCTCATCACCACGTGACAGATCGATGGCAGGGCTGCGCCGATGGATCACGATCCGCGCCCACCTAGGAGAGGACACAACACCATGGATGACATCTACATCGTCTCGGGCGTGCGCACCGCCCTCGGCACCGTCGGCGGCGCGCTGGAGGACAACACGCCGAGCCAGCACGCCGCCGCCGTCCCCCCCCAGGCGGTG
>CAIYPH010000164.1 GCA_903928045.1 uncultured Rhodospirillales bacterium | reverse complement strand
TTCATCAGCCCACCGACGATGCGAATGAGATCGCCGCGCACGGTGCAGCAGATGCAGCCGTTGTTCATCTCGAAGACTTCCTCGTCGGTATCCACCACGAGGTCGTTATCCACGCCGAGTTCACCGAACTCGTTGATCACCACGGCGTATTTCTGGCCATGGTTCTCGCTGAGGATGCGGTTGAGCAGGGTGGTCTTGCCGGCGCCGAGATAGCCGGTCAGCACGGTGACGGGTACCTGGTCGGCGGGGTTGGCGGCTTCGGCCATGTTGGTGTCTCCACGCGAGCGGTTGGTTTGAGCCGCTATATAGGGTGGCCCTGGCGTTTCGGCCATGCGGCAAGCACATCGGAGCGCAGCGCATCGAGGCGCGCCGCGGCGATGGCGACGTCGAATTGTGCGGCGCGGTTGCGGCCCGCCGCGGCCAGCGCGGCGCGGCGGGCGGGGTTGGTGGCCAGCGCAGTCACGGCGGCGGCGATATCGGCGGGGTTTTCCGGGTCGATCACCAGCGCTGTGTCGCCGAACACCTCGGGCAGCCCGCCGCGGGCAGAGGCGACGAGGGCGGCCCCGCAGGCCATGGCTTCGAGCGCGGTGAGGCCGAAAGGCTCATCCCAGCGCGAGGGCACTACCACGATGGCGGCCCGCGCCATGGCGGCCAGCACCTCGCCATGCCGCCGGTAGCCGAGCATGGCGACTCCAGCGGCGGCGGCGCGCGGACGGAGTGCGGCAAGCCAGGGGGTCTCGGGGCTGTCGGCGCCGAAGCGATCGGCGCCGATGATCTCGGCGCGCCAGCCCGGCAAGCCAGGCAGCGCCAGGCCACAGGCTGCGACGAAGCTGTCGGCACCTTTGTCGGAGACCACGCGGCCGGCGAACAGGATGAGGTTCTCGCGGGCGCCCGCGCCCGGGATAGCCGCGAGGTCGATGCAGTTGGGCAGCACCGAGACCTCGCCGGCGATACCCTCGAGGAAGCGGCGGCGGATATGTTCGGATACGGTGGTCACCGCCGCGATCCGGGCAAGCACCCTTGCCCGCTCCCCGGCGGTCTTGAGGCCGCGCATCCCCTGCGGATCATTGTGCAGCAGCAGCCGCACCGGCACGCCGGGGAAGCGGCGGGCGAGGAATAGCGCGACGTCCGGCCGGTTATGCACCTCGATCGCCACCGGCCCGATCCGCCGCAGGGCAGCCGCCACGCCACCGGCATAGCGGCGGGCGAGATTGCCGGGGAACCAGGAGGGCGTCACCGGCACAAACGCCGCGTCCGCAAAGGGCCGCGAGGTGGGCGGGCCGAGCACCACGCAGGGCAGCGCGGCCGTATGGCGAGCGAGGCGATGCACCAGCAGCCCAATGGCGCCCGCGCTGTCCGGCGCGAAGGACTCACGCGGCGGCAAAATGATCGCGACCTTCCGCAACTTCCCCGCCCCTCCTTCGGCGCGCGCAAACTAGGCCAGCCAATCGATCAGGGCCAGCGCTACTCTGCTAATATGCCCGCATGTCCCTGCCCCGCCTCACCTTCTTCGCCCTCTTCGCCGCCACCACTGCCGGCCTCATTGCCCTGTTCGCTGGCGTGCTGTCGCCCGGCGGATGGACGCCGGTGAAGGTCGCTTTGCTGCTCTGCTTCCTCCCCGCCGCCCCCTGGCTCGGAATCTGCGTCGGCAATGCGCTGCCCGGCTTCCTCATCCTGGTGCTCGCACGCAACCCGGCCCGCGCCGTGCTGCCTGTGGACGGCAATATCGAGAGCGGCGCGATCGCGCTCCGCACCGCCATCGCGGTCACCATCCGCAACGAGGACATGGAAGCCGTGCTGCCTCCACTGGCGCGGTTACTGGATGAGCTGGCCGACCCCACGCATTTCACCCTCTTCCTGCTCTCCGACACGCAGGACCCGAAAATCGCGGCGGCCGAGCAAGCCGCAATCGCAGGCTTCCCGCATCCGCTCCGCTACCGGCGGCGGGCGGAGAATACGGGCTTCAAGGCCGGCAACGTGATGGAGTTCCTCGACCATCACGTCGACGGGCATGACCTTGTGCTGATGCTCGATGCCGACAGCGCCATGTCGGCCGATGCGGTGCGGCGCCTCGCGCGGATCATGCAGGCCGATCCCACGATGGGGCTCGTCCAGCACCTCACCGCCGGGCTCCCAGCGACGGCGGCTTTCCCGCGGCTGTTCCAGTTCGGCATGCGCCATGGCATGCGCGTCTGGTCGGTGGGTCAGGCCTTTTGGCAGCGCCGGGACGGGCCGTACTGGGGCCATAACGCGATTTTCCGCGCCGAACCGTTCCGCGCCCATTGCCGCCTCACCCCGCTACCCGGTGGCGCGCCGATCCTCTCGCATGACCAGGTGGAGGCCGCCCAGCTCGCCGCTGCCGGATGGGGCGTGGCGGTATGGGCGGATGATCGCGGCTCCTACGAGGCCAATCCGCCGGCCATGCCGGAGTTCCTGCATCGGGACGGGCGCTGGCTGGCCGGCAATCTGCAATACCACCATCTCCTGCGCCGCCCCGGCTTCACCGCGATGGGACGCTGGCAATTGGTGCAGGCGATGCTGCTGTTCGCCGGCGCGCCGCTCTACGTGGTGATGTTTGCACTCGCGGTGGTCGCGGCGGTGCAGGCGCCCGAAGCCGCACCGCGCGGGCCGATCGGATGGCTGGCGGCCGCCTGGGCCCTGGCGCTCTACAGCCCGAAATTGCTGGGCTATGCGGACACGCTCCTGTTCTCAAGCCGCCGCGCGGAGTACGGCGGCGCTGGCCGGTTCGCCGTCGGCGCAGTCGCCGAGATCCTCTTCACACTGCTGCTCGACGCCCCCTCCTACATCAGCAAGCTGATCGCCATGACCCGGCTGGCCCTGGGGGCGAAACCGGCCTGGCTGCCGCAGAACCGCGCCGAACGCGGCGTCACCTGGGGCGAGGCAACACGTCTCTATTGGCTGCATACGCTGGTCGGCGTCTCCTGCTTCACGCCGCTTGCCTGGGCGAGCCCGGCGATGGCGCTATTGGCTTTGCCCTTCGCCGGCGGGCTGCTGGTGGTGATCCCGTTCTGCGTGCTGACCTCATCGCCCACCGTCTCCGCCTGGCTGCGGGCACGCGGCATCGCGGCGATGCCGGAGGAACTTGGTTAGTGGATCAGTGACCCGATCAGGCGTTTCGCCTTGCCGGCCAGGGCGCGCGCGGCGTCCTTGGTGTCGCGGGCGAGGTTGATTGCGCGGTGCAGCAGCACACCGCTGGAGGTGATTTCGCTATCGCCGGGCGGAACGGTGTTGCCGGACAGCACGGGCGTGGCGTCTGACCAATCGAGAATGAACGGCACCGATGACCCGGTTGCATTGAGGTAGCGGTTGCGGCGCAGGATCATCGGGCCGCCGGCGGCGCCATCGAGCAGCACCGCGGCGCGGAGATTGGTGGCGCGCGGGCCTTTCTGGATTGTGGTGCCCTCCATCAGCAGCCCGCCGCCGCTGCCGATCAGCACCTGTAGCCCGGCGCCACCCTCGGCGCCGTCCTCGATGATGCTGTCGATGATCTCGGTTTGCCGGGACGTCGAGATGATCTGGTGGGCGCCAGGGGTGCCGGTGATACGGGTGCGTTCGATGCGCAGCCGGTCGACGGCGCCGACGACGATCACCGAGGTGCAGCGCGGCCCGTCGCAGCGGCCGACGCGCTGGAACAGGCTGTCGCGCACCAGGATCGCCGCGCCTGGCAGGTCACCGGCGATGAGGCCGCCCTGGTCGTTGAGGAAGCGCACGCGGTCCACCGTCAGCGCGCCCCCTTCGGCGCGAATGCCGGCGCCGTTGCCATCCGGCACGCGGGCGCGTTGCAGGGTAAGGTTGCGCAGCACGATGCGGTCACCCTGGGCGACGACGATGGCCTTGCCGTCGCAGGTGAAGTCGGTCAGCACCGCGCCGGCGCCCTGACCCTCGATGGTGATGCCGTCGCCGCGGATGCGCAGGCAGTCGAAATACTCGCCTTCATCGATGGCGATGACGTCGCCGTCGCTGGCCTGCTTGAGCGCGTCGGACGGCAGGGCGATCGATCGCTCCGGGCCGACCAGAATGCGCTCGGCGCGCGCGCTCCCGGCTGTGAGCAGGAGCGCGACCAGCAGCAGGCGACGCACGCGCTCAGTCCTCGCCCAGTTCGAAGCCCGCCAGCCGCTCGGAGAACTGCGCCATCGCGGTATGGTCCTGCCCCGCCCCGGCCGCCGCGGCGGCGGCCCACAACTCGCGGCACATGGCGGCGAAAGGCGCGGGCACGCCGGCCTCCTTACCCATCCCCGTCGCGATCGAGAGGTCCTTCACCATCAGATCGAGGCTGAAGCCCGAATTAAAGGCGCGGCTCAGCACGAATTGGCGGAACTTCTTCTGGGTGGAGTTGTTCATCCCCGTCGAGACGTTCAGCACGTCGGTCATCAACCCGGGATCGAGCCCGAACTTCTGCCCGATCAGCAGCGCCTCGATGCCGATGAGGAAGCCGCCGGCCGAGACCAGGTTGTTGAGCGCCTTCATCGCCTGCCCGGCGCCGACGCCGCCGCAGACGAGGATGGAGGTGCCGATGGCGTTCAGCACCGGCCGCGCCCGCTCGATATCGGCGGGATCGCCGCCGACCATGATGGCCAGCTCCCCCGTCTTGGCGCGCGACACACCGCCCGAAACCGGCGCATCGATCATCCGGCTGCCCGCGGCGGCGACGCGGGCGGCGAGCGCCTGGGTCACCGCCGGCTGGCCCGAGGTCATGTCGATCACCAGGCTGCCGGGCTTGAGGCCGGCCAGCAGCGTATCGGCGCCATCGGCCACCACGTCCGCCACATTGGCGCTGGTCGGCAGCATGGTGATCACCACCTCGCACCCGGCGGCGAGCTGGGCCACGCTGTCAGGCGCGAAACCGCCGACCTGCTGGACGAAATTATCCGCCTGCACCCGCCGATGGTCCGACACCTGCACCTGATAGCCGCCGCGAAGCAGGCAGGCGGCCATCGGCCAGCCCATGTTGCCGACCCCGACGAAGCCGATTTGCGGGAGCGTGCTCACGCCGCGTCGATCTCCTTGAACACCTCGACGGCGGTCTTGAACGCGTCGAGCCCCGCCGGCACGCCGGCATAGACGCAGACGGCCATGAAGACCTCCTTGATTTCGTCGCGGGTGACGCCGTTGTTGAGCGCGCCCTTGAGGTGCAGCTTCAGCTCGTTCGGCCGGTTCAGCGCGGCGAGCATGGCGAGGTTGAGCAGGCTGCGATCGCGCCGCACCAGGCCGGGGCGGGTCCAGATATCGCCCCAGCAGAACTCGGTGACCATCTTCTGGAAGTCGGTCATGAAGTCGGTGGCGCTTTCGACGGACTTGTCGACATACTCGGCGCCCAGCACGGCGCGGCGCACGGCGAGGCCGGCGGCGAAGCGTTCGGTCTGGAATTCCTTGCGCAGCTTGGGGCCGGGCGCGGCCTTCGCGGCCACCTGCTTGGCGGCGGGCTTGGTGGCCTTGGCGGGCTTCGCGGCGGGCTTCGCGGATTTGGTGGCGGGTTTGGCGGCCTTGGCCATGTCGACTCTCCTGAATGAGTGGTCGGGAAACCTAGGGATTGTCAGAAGGGGCGGCAAGCTGGCATGCACCGGGGCAAGCGACGGAGCATGCCGGCATGAGCACCCCCACCTACGAAATCTTCGCCCTGCGCTACGCAAACTTCGCCGACCGCACCCAGGGCACCAACCTGATCTTCCCCGACGATCACGCCGCCCCCATGCCGCTCGATTTCTTCGTCTGGGCGATCCGCGGCGAGGGCCGCACCATCGTGCTCGACACCGGGTTCGACGCCGCCTCCGCCGCACGGCGCAACCGAATTTGGATCCGCTCGCCGATCGACGCCCTGCGCGGCATCGGCGTCGATCCCGACACGGTCGAGGACGTGGTGCTGAGCCACATGCATTGGGACCACGCCGGCCATTGGGATGCGTTCCCCAAGGCGAAATTCCACCTGCAAAAGGAGGAGATGGCCTACTGCACCGGCAGCTGCATGTGCCACGAGCCGCTGCGCCGGCCCTTCGACGTGGAGCATGTGGTGATGGCGGTGCGGCATGTGTTCCGCGAGCGCGTCAGCTTCCATGACGGCACGGTCGAGATCGCGCCCGGCATCACGCTGCATCTGGTCGGCGGGCATTCCGGCGGATTGCAGATCATGCGGGTGCCCACCGCGCGCGGGTGGGTGGTGCTGGCGAGCGACGCCACGCATTTCTGGAAGAACATCCGCGCCCGCAACCCCTTCACTTTGCTGCATAACCTCGAACGCATGATCGAAGGCTGGGTGACCTGCGAGAAACTGGCCGACGGGCCCGATCACATCATCCCCGGGCATGACCCGCTGGTGACCAGCCGCTTCCCTGCCCTCCCCGGCGACCCCGATACCGTGCTGCTCCATTTGCCGCCCGCCGGATGAGATCCGTGCTGCGCCTGCTGCGTCGTGTTCTGATCGGCCTGGCCGCGCTGCTGCTGCTCGTCATCGCCACCGCCGCCGCGCTGGTGTGGCGGACATTGCCGGACACCGACGTCACCGTCGCACTCCCGAGCCTCGCCGCCCCTGTCGATATCGGCTTCGATGACCAGGGCATCGCCCGGGTTCGCGCGGGCAGCGAGGCCGATGCCGCGACTGCCATGGGCTACCTGCACGCCCGCGAACGCATGTTCCAGATGGACATGACGCGCCGCGCCGCCGCCGGCGAATTATCAGAGGTGATCGGGTCGCTCGGGCTCAACAACGACCGGCTGATGCGCACCCTCGGCGTCCGCCGTGCCGCCGAGGCGGATGTGCTGGCGCTGCCGGCCGATACCCGGCTGATGCTCGAGGCCTATGCGCGCGGCGTCAACGCCTGGATCGCGGCACGCGGGCGCTTCGCCGGGCCGGAATATCTGGTGATCGGAACCCCTCGCCCGTGGAGCAGCGTCGATTGCGTGCTGTGGGGCAAGATGATGGGGCTCTATCTCAGCGGCAATTGGCGCGCCGAACTCGCCCGCGCCGGGCTCGCCAAGCGGCTGCCCCCGGATATCATGGACGCGTTGTGGCCCTCGGCCGCGGGCGGGCCGGGGACGCCGTTTGCAGCCTTACCGCCTGGGCTGGCCGACACCGCGACCCGGCTCGCCGCCGTGCTGCCGCGCTTCCCCGCCCCCTTCACCCTGCCGGAATCGGCGAGCGATGAGTGGGCGGTCGATGGCCGTTCCACCGTGTCGGGCTTCCCGATGCTGGCGGGCGATCCGCATCTCGGCTTCGCCATGCCCGGCACCTGGTATCTCGCCCGCATCGACCTGCCCGGCCGGGTGATCGCCGGCGCCACCGCGCCCGGGGTGCCGTTCGTGGTGCTCGGCCATAACGGCCATGTCGCCTGGACCTTCACCACCACCGGCGCCGACGTGCAGGACCTGTTCGTGGAAACCGCCGCAGGGCCGGATGCCTATGCGACGCCCGACGGCCCGCGCCCCTTTGCAACGCGCCAGGAGCGCATCCCGGTGCGCGGCGCGGCCGACGAGGTGCTGACGGTCCGCGAGACCCGCCACGGCCCTGTCGTGTCGGACCTGGTCGCCCCCGGCGGCCCGATCCTGGCGCTCGCCATGGCCAATCTCGCGCCCGGCGACACGGCGGCCGCCGGCATCCATCGCCTGAACCAGGCCGAGGACCTCGCGGCGGTGGCCCAGGCGGCGGCGATGATCACCGCGCCGGTGCAGAACCTGCTGGCGGCTGATCGCACCGGTATTGCCCTTTACGTGACCGGCCGGGTGCCTATCCGCAAGGGCGGCGATGGCGCACTCCCGGCGCGGGGTGA
>CAIYPH010000163.1 GCA_903928045.1 uncultured Rhodospirillales bacterium | reverse complement strand
GTTGGTGACGTGGAGTAGGGCTCAGGGCCTATCGCATGAAGCCTGAGCGCCCGCCCCCCGCCCTCCCTCCCAGACAAAAAACTCCCACCCTTCCTTTGCCGCCGAACTGGCGCGGCTCGGGTGCTGGTCTTCAACCGAACTAAAGCCCCTAGGCGCCCCAGCAGCATGATGGCTGGATGTCGCCGACCTGGCGCCCTGCGCCCTTCCCAGATTGCTGCAACTTCCAACTGGCACTGCCACACTCACCGGCTAGCGGCGCTTATTATAACCTTTTTTTTAAAGTCGCCCTCACGCCCACGAGTACCGAGGCATGAAGGCAAATGATCAATCGCAGACAACAGAGCTCACATGGGCCTTGAATAAGGCCCCCGCTGCTTCTTCACGCCTTGGGCCGTTTGCGGCCGAAACCGCCGCCCTTGTGCTGCAGGCCCCCCCTCCCCGCGGCGCTCCCGCCCTTGCCCTTGCCCTTACCCTTGCCCTTGCGGCCCTTGCCGCTGCTCCCCCCGGCGCGGCGCAGCTCCCCGAAGGCGCGCTTGCGGCGGCGGTCCTGCTCGCGCTTCTGCTGGGACCGCTCCATGCGGCGCTCGGCGGCGGCCGCGGGGTCCACCACGGCCTCGGCGGCGCGCAGGCGGCGGCGCTTGTCCCGCCGCTCGCCGAAGCGCCGCTGCACGGTACCGTACGCCGCCAGGAAAGCCGCCGCGCCCACCTTGTGCTCCAGGAGCGCCAGCACCTCGTCGCACAGCACCGCCACAGGCAGCGGACCGGCCTCGGCCGAGGCGGCGGCGGCGTCACTACCCGCCGGGCCCCCGCCGGCCGCGCCGCCGTGAGGGGCCGCCGCCGGGTGGGCGTGGGCGCTCGACTGGCCGTCGACCTTGGCGCGGAAGAGGGCGTCCAGCATGAGGCCGAGGTGACGCGCGACGTCGGCCGCGGGCTGCGAGGCGGCAAAGGCGCCGAACCACTGGAAGACGGCCGTGCGCCGGTCGTCCCCGCGCCGCCGCGCCATGAAGTTGGTGCGCCGGATCAGGTACTCGAGCGGGTCGCCCGAGCCTCGGCCCTCGCCCCCTCCGTCGCCTTCGTCCTCGGTCGCTCCCTCCGCTTCAACCTCCTCCTCCTCATCGTCCTCCTCCTCCACCTCCTCTCTCTCATCCTCTTTCTCGCCATCGTCATCCTCCTCCCCCACCTCATCATCTGCCTCCTCCTCTTCCTCGTCCTCGTCACTACCGCTCCCGAGCAACGCGCCGGACGCTGGTCCCCTACCCCGCCGCCCCGCCCCGCCCCCTGTGCCGCGGCCGCCGGGTCCCCGCTGCGGCTTGGCCGGGCGCTCGCAGAGGTGCGGGTGGTGCCGCATGGCCGTCGCAAGGAACACCTGGGCCAAAAAAGGAGGGCGAGGAGGCGTTTGGAGAGTTGCTCGTGCGTCTCGTGCACGCACTGACTTATAAAAACATTCGGCATCGGCCAACAACTCCCAATACTCCCCCTGCTTCACACAGCCCACGCACCAGGTTTTTGATGCACTGCTCGGCCAGGTCCGGCGCGAGGAAGTCGCCCCTCCTGCCGCCAGGGCCGTCGGGCTGGTCGAGTTGGGCCAGAGTCCGCCGCGCCAGCCGAAAGAGCGCGCCGGGCCGCTCCAAGTAGTCGGGCACGCCGCCGCCGGCCAGGCGCTG
>CAIYPH010000162.1 GCA_903928045.1 uncultured Rhodospirillales bacterium | reverse complement strand
CGTTTCGTCAGACCTTCGATTTCAATCAGGGCCGTCACCCAAGTTTCCCCTTATGCTGGTCCTGGAGATTGACGGAGATAGAGCAAACCCGCGCCATTGCAAGCCGTTGCCGTGTGAAGATGCTGAAACCTCTTACCCCGAATGGATGGTGCGGAAGGCCGCCATCCGGCCAAACAACCGCAGCAGGGGGCGGGCGGCGCGGCCGCGGTCGGTCTGGTCGAGCCGGGGGTCTTTCTGGAGGAGGAGGGCGGCGTCCTGCCCGGCCATATGGAGCATGTCTTCGTCGTCGATCGGGTGGGCGATGCGCCAGCCCGGGGTGCCCGATTGCTTGGTGCCCAGCAGGTCGCCGCCGCCGCGCAGGCGGAAATCCTCATCGGCGATGCGGAAGCCGTCCTCGGTGTCGCGCAGCAGCAGCAGGCGTTTGCGGGCGAAGGGGGGGAGGGTGTCCTCGTGCAGCATGAGGCAGAAGCTGACCGCGGCGCCGCGCCCGACCCGGCCGCGCAGCTGGTGGAGCTGGGCGAGGCCGAAGCGCTCGGCGTGCTCCACCACCATCACGCTGGCCTCGGGCACGTCGACGCCGACCTCGATCACGGTGGTGGCCACCAGCAGTCTTGTGCGCCCGGCGGCGAAATCGGCCAGCGCCGCCTCGCGCACCGCGCTCTCCTGGCGGCCATGGGCGAGGCCGACCGCCGCGCCGAAATGCTGGCGCAGATCGGCGTAGCGGGCCTCGGCGGCGGCGAGATCGAGCTCCTCGTTCTCGGCGACCAGCGGGCAGACCCAGTAGACGCGGGCACCTTCGTCGAGCTTGCGGGAGATCGCGGCCACCACGTCCGGCATGGTGGAGAGTTTGTGCAGCGTGGTGCGCACGGGCGTGCGGCCGGCCGGTTTGTCGCGGATGCGGCTCACCGTCATCTCGCCCCATTGGGTGAGCAGGAGGGTGCGGGGAATTGGCGTCGCGGTCATCACCAGCACGTCGGTCGCGTCACCCTTGGCGCCGAGCAGGAGGCGCTGGTCGACGCCGAAGCGGTGCTGCTCGTCGATGACGGCGAGGCCGAGATCGTGGAACTCGACGCCCTTCTGCACCAGCGCATGGGTGCCGACGACGATGGGCAGCGAGCCATCGGCGAGGCCGGCGAGAATTTTCGCGCGCGCCTTGCCCTTCACCGCCCCGATAAGGAGTGCCGCGGGGACGGGGGAGATGCGCTCCAGTGTGCGCATGTGCTGGCGGGCGAGCAGTTCGGTGGGGGCCATGATGGCGGCCTGGGCGCCCGATTCGACCGCGCGGAGCATGGCGAGGATGGCCACCAGCGTCTTGCCGGAGCCGACATCGCCTTGCAGCAGGCGGAGCATGCGGCGGGGGGCGGCCATGTCGCCGTCGATTTCGGCCAGCGCCTCGTTCTGCGCGTGGGTGGGCTTGTGGCCGAAGGCGGCGAGCGCTTGGGCGCGGAGGGCGCCGGTGCCGGGCATGGCGCGGCCGGGGCGGGCGCGGTTGCGGTTGCGCACGATGGTCAGCGCGATCTGCCCGGCCAGCAGCTCGTCATAGGCCAGCCGGCGGCGCATTTCGGGTGGCGGCGGGCCGTCGGGCACCTGGAGGCCCTTGAGCGCCTCGGCAAAGGGTGGCCATTTCTCGCGCTTCAGCAGCGCCGGGT
>CAIYPH010000161.1 GCA_903928045.1 uncultured Rhodospirillales bacterium | reverse complement strand
CATCGCCGGCGAATGGGGCCACACCCCGCTGCCCTGGCCGCGCGCGGATGAGACGCCCGGGCCGAAATGCTGGTGCGGGCATCATAACTGCCTGGAACTCCACATCTCCGGCACCGGCCTCGCCATCGAATATGACGGGCCTGACGCGCGCGATGCTACCATGGTCCCCACGCGCGCCGCCGCCGGCGAGCAGAAGGCGATCGACGCCCTCGCCCGCCACGCCGACAAGCTGGCCCGCGGCCTCGCGGTGATCACCAACCTCATCGACCCCGACATCATCGTGCTCGGCGGCGGCCTCTCCAACCTCGACCATCTCTACGAGCAGGTGCCCAAGCTGATGGCGCCCTACGTGTTCTCCGATTTCGTGCACACGCCGGTGGTCAAGAACATGCACGGCGACAGCTCCGGCGTGCGCGGCGCGGCCTGGCTGTGGCCGGTGCCGACGGCCGGGTGACCCCATCGCTCTGCCGCGACTGCGGGGCGGAGCCGGGGGACAGCCCGGCGTGCCCCGTCTGCGGCGGTCGCCGGATCATCCGCCACGCGGAGCTGTTCTCCCTTCACATCGCCCATGTCGACTGCGACGCCTTCTATGCCAGCGTCGAAAAGCGCGACCGGCCGGAGCTGATGGCCCGCCCCGTCATCGTCGGCGGCGGCGTGCGCGGGGTGGTCTCGGCGGCCTGCTATGTTGCGCGCATCTACGGCGTGCGCTCGGCCATGCCGATGTTCAAGGCGCTCGCCGCCTGCCCGGATGCCGTCGTGATCAAGCCGGATTTCCGCAAATACAGTGCGGCGGCGCGGCAAATCCGCGAGTTGATGGAAGCGCTGACGCCCCTCATGCAGCCCCTGTCAATCGACGAAGCGGCGCTCGATCTCGCGGGCACCGAGGCCCTGCACGGCATGCCACCTGCCGCCGTGCTGGCCCGCTTCGCCCGCGAAGTGGAAGCCAAGGTCGGCGTCACCGTCTCCATCGGCCTGGCCCGCAACCGCCTGATGGCCAAGATCGCCGCCGGGCGGGACAAGCCGCGCGGCTTCTGCGTCATCGGCGCCGAGGCGCCATCGGTGCTGGCCAAGGAGCCGGTGCGGCTGCTGCCAGGCATCGGCCCGGCGATGGCGAAGAAGCTGGAGGCCATGGGCCTCACCCGCCTCGGCCACCTCCAGGCCCTCGATGACCGCGAAGCCCGCAAACACCTCGGCGATGACGGCCCGGCGCTGGCCGCCCGCGCCCGCGGCGAGGATGCGCGGCTGGTCGATCCCACCCGCGACACCAAGTCGATCAGCGCCGAGACCACCTTCAACACCGACATCGCCGACGCGCCGAGCCTGGAACGCCATCTCTGGCGCCTCGCCGAAAAACTGGCGGACCGCCTGCGCCGCGAGGATTTCGCCGCCGGCGGTGTGGTGCTGAAACTCAAGACGGCCGAATTCGCGCTGCGCACCCGCACCCAGCGCCTGCCCAACCCCACCCGCCTGCCCGACGTGCTGTTCGACGCCGCCCGCGCTTTGCTGACCCGCGAAATCGACGGTACCCGCTACCGCCTGATCGGCATCGGCTCCGCCCCGCTGCGGCCCGGCGCCGAGGCCGATCCGCCGGATCTGGCCGACCCCAAGGCGCCACGGAGGGTGGCGGCGCAAACGGCGATTGATGCGCTCAGGGCGAAGTTTGGGGAGAAGGCGATTGGGAAAGGACGAGGGATGTAAGGAAGCTCTCCTTTTTTTGAAAAAAAGGAGCAAAAAACTTTTATCCGTTTGCGTCGGAGCTTGCCGGGGAGGCCGTGAACCAAACGGATTGAAAAGTTTTTGCTTCTTTTTTCAAAAAGAAGCGCTTCCTTCCCTACGCCTTCGGCAACACCACCACGAACCTCGCCCCAATCACCCGCCCCTCCGCCCCCCGCCGGTTCTCAGCCACGATCCGCCCCTTCAGCGCGTCGACAATCTGCCGGCTGATCGACAGCCCAAGCCCGGAGTGCTGCCCGAAACGCTCCTCCTTCGGGCGCTCCGAGTAGAACCGCTCGAACACATGCTCCAGCCGATCCTCCGGAATGCCCGGCCCCTCGTCCTCGACGGCGAGTTCGATCATGGTGCCGGTGTCGCGCGCCTTCAGGGCGATGCTGCCGTTGGGCGGCGAAAAGGAGATCGCGTTGCCGATTAGGTTGCGCAGCACCTGCACCAGCCGCCCCTCGACGCCCTGCACCTCCAGCCGCTCATCGGGCGAATCGAGGTGCATATGCGGGCCGTTATCGCCGCGGGTCTGCTCGTTGATCTCGGCGAGCGTCTCGAGAATCGGGCGGATGTCGACCTTCTCGACCGCGACGCGGGACAGCTCGGCATCAATGCGCGAGGCATCGGAGATGTCGCTGATCAGCCGATCGAGCCGCCCGACATCCTCGGCGATAATGGCCAGCAGGCGGCGCTGCTTGTCGGGGTCCTCGATGCGGCGCAGCGTCTCAATGGCGCTGCGAATGGAGGAGAGCGGGTTCTTGATCTCATGCGCCACGTCGGCGGCGAAGCGCTCGATCGCGTCCATCCGGGCCCACAAGGCCCGCGCGGACTCCGACAACGCATGGGCAAGCTGCCCGATCTCGTCCTGCCGCGCCAGCAGCCCCTCCGGCATCGCCCCACTGCGGCCGGAGCCCTCACGCATTCCGGCCGCCGAGCCGGCCAGGCGCAGGATCGGCCGCGCGATGGTCAGCGACAAATACCAGGAGAGCGCCACCGTGATGGCGAGCGCCAAGGTGAACAGCCCGAGGATGGAGAGCCGCACGGCCAACAGGCTGTCATCCACCTCCCGCGCCTCCCGGGTCAGCAGCACGATCCCCACCGAAACCCGATCCCGCAGCACCGGCTCGGCCACCGTCACCAGCAGCCGGTTGTCCATGGTGCGGCGGATATAAGGAGGCATCACCCGCTTGTCGTCCGCCCCGGTGAGCCGCAGCTCCTCCTTCACGTCGGGCTGCCAGTCCGGCCCCGCCGCCTGCGGCCCGATATCGAGCAGCGGCGCCCCGCCGAGATGCGGCACCAGCGCCAGCAGCCGGTCATAAATCACGCCGATGGTGCCCAGCACCGCGCCACGCACCACCGGTGGCGGCAAAGGCTCGGCAACCACGGAACCCCCGGTCGATTCGCGCACCCGGCTATCGGCGATCAGCACCCCGTCGGGGGCGTAGACCCGCGCCTGGGCGGAGGGCGTCGGCTCGGTCAGCCGGCGCAGCAGCGGCCGCGCCCGATCGGCCGCCAGGCCCGCCGGGCTGGTGCCGTCATCCCGTACCGCCGCCTCGCCAAGTGCGGCGGCATAGATCCGGGCCTGCTCCCGCAGCGTGGTCACCTCGGCGCGCAACAGCCCGTTCTGATACTGGTCGAGGTAGAGCAAGGCGGCCAGCAGCAAGGCGAGCGGCAGCAGGTTGACCAGCAGGATGCGCCGCAACATCGGCGACACCCAGCGCGGCTTCATCGCCAGGCCCTCGGCCGGCCGCTCGATCGGGATACCGGCGTCGGCCATGGCGCTTCAGGCGTCCTTGTAGCGATAGCCGATGCCGTACAGCGTCTCGATGGCGTTGAAATCGTCATCGACGGTGCGGAACTTCTTGCGCACCCGCTTGATATGGCTGTCGATCGTGCGGTCAT
>CAIYPH010000160.1 GCA_903928045.1 uncultured Rhodospirillales bacterium | reverse complement strand
GGCTAAGCGGCGGCGAGGCGGGACAGCGTGACGTTGCGGGTCTCGCTGTCCTCCAGTTCCCGGCTGGTGGGCACCACAAAATGCGCGAAGGGGGAGAGCCCCTCGCGCGGCAGATAGGCGCGGCCGGGGTCGGCGATCCATACCTCGGCAGTGCGCGCCATCGCCTGCAACCAAGGCAGGATGTGGCGCGTCATCGGCGCCTCGTAGCAGACGTCGCCACAGAAAATCAGGTCCCACCGGCAGGGCTGGCCGACGATATCAGCAGTCTCACCCGCCACGGTGGTGCCATTCAACGCGGCATTGAGGCCGATCGCGGCGATTGCCAACGGGTCGATCTCCGCCGCCTCGGCGCTGGCCGCCCCCGCCATCAGCGCCGCAATCGCCGCCAGACCGCCGCCGGCCGCGAAATCCAGCACCCGCTTGCCGGCAACGGTGGTGGGGTTGTCCAGCACGTGGCGGGCGATGGCGATGCTGCCGGGCCAGGCGAAGGCCCAGAAGGGCGGCGCGATATTGGCCCGCGCCAGCCAATCCTCGGTCGCCTGCCAGATCGGGGTGATCTCGGTGGCTAAATAGAGCGCGATTTCCGGCACCAAGGCGGGCAGGCCGATCACCGTGTTGGCGCGGACGAATTCGGCCGCGTCGGTCACAGCCGGCCGAGCAGGATGGCGAGGCCGATGGCGAACCCGGCCTCCCGGTTGGCCTTGAACAGAGCAAGACACAGCGCGGGATCATTCACGTCGATCCGGGCAATCTGGCGCGCCAGCAAGGCGGCGGGCAGCAGGAGCGCGAGGTTGAACCAGGCGGATAATCCAGCGAGCCAGCCGGTGGCCACCAACAGCGCGAGCGTGCCGAGATAGCAGGCGGCGAGGAAGGGCTTCGTCTGCGTGGCGAACAGCCGCGCCGTCGAGCGCACGCCGACCAGCGCGTCATCCTCGCGATCCTGATGGGCGTAGATCGTGTCGTAGCCGAGAATCCACAGGATCGCCGCGGCATAGAGCGTGGCGGCGGCGGCATCGAGCCGGGCGGCGGCGGCGGCATAGCCCATCGGCGCACCCCAGCCGAAGGTGAAGCCGAGCATGAGCTGCGGCCACCACGTCACCCGCTTGGCCAGCGGATAGGTGACGACCAGCAGCAGGGAGGCGACGCCCAGCGCCTGCGCGAGCGGGCCGAGTTGCAGCAGGATCGCGAGGCCGATCGCCAGCAGAATGGCGAGGAATGTCGCGGCATGACGCATCCTGAGCGCGCCCGAGGCGAGTGGCCGCCCGGCGGTGCGGGTCACCTTGCGGTCCATGTCACGGTCCCACATGTCGTTCACCACGCAGCCGGCGCCGCGCATGACGAAGGCGCCGGCGAGGAATAGCGCGACCAGCCGCATGCCAGCCGCGGCATCGGGGGCGGCGAGGGTGATGGACCACAGGCCCGGCAAGAACAGCAGCCAGCCGCCGATCGGCCGGTCAATCCGCGCGAGATGCACATAAGGCACCCAGGCGGCTGGCAGCCGCGCGACCCAGCCAGTGCGGATGATATCGGTATGCGGGAGCATGGGCGTGTGTCGCGCCCCGTCGCCGCGGCGTCAACCGCTGGCCATCTCGGCATCGGCCGGATTGCTGCTAGAATGCGCCATGCACGCGCCACTTCGCCTCCATGTCACCGCCAACCTCGCCGAGGGTGCGGACATCGCCGCCACCCCCGGCCAGGCGCATTACCTCGGCGCCGTAATGCGCCGCGCCGCCGGTGATCCGCTGCTGCTGTTCAACGGTCGCGACGGCGAATGGGCTGGCAGCATCACCGCGATCCGCAAAGACAAGGCGCAGTTCGGCGTGGACCGGCAGACCCGGCCGCAATCGATGGAGCCGGACATTTGGCTGCTCTTCGCCCCCCTCAAGCGCGATGCGACCGACCTCGTGGCGCAAAAAGCGACCGAGCTTGGTGCCGCCGCCCTGCTGCCGGTGTTCACCGAGCGGACCAATGCCGGGCGGGTCAATCTCGAGCGCCTTGCCGCGATCGCCGCTGAGGCAGCCGAGCAATGCGAGCGGCTCAGCGTGCCGGTCGTCCATCCCCCCCGCCATTTGACCGATGTGCTCGCGGATTGGCCCGCCGGGCGACGCCTGGTGGTGGCGGCCGAGCGAAGCGATTCGCCGCCGATCCGTGCCGCGACGGGGCCGGTTGCCCTGCTGATCGGCCCGGAAGGGGGTTTCACGCCGCTGGAGCTTGACCTTTTGGCCCGGCATGCCTTTGTACACCCGGCTTCCCTCGGACCGCGCATCCTGCGGGCCGACACGGCTGCCATCGTCGGGTTGGCTCTTCTGCAAGCGACTTCCGGCGGCTAAGACTGCTCGCAACCGCGCCGCCGCGCCTGAAGGAACATTCAACGATGTCCAATCCCGGGGATGTAGATCAAACACCGATCACCTCGATGCGCCAGTTGGCTGAATATATCGCCGTCGGCTGCAAGCCGGCCGAGCGTTTCACCATCGGCACCGAGCACGAGAAATTCGGCTTCTCCACCACCGATTTCCGTTCGCCGCCCTATGAGCCCAATGGCATCCGCGCCATCCTCGAAGGGATTGGCGCCACCGGCTGGGAGCCGATTCTCGATCGCGGCAACCCGATCGGCCTGAAACGCGGCTTCGCCTCGGTCTCGCTGGAGCCGGCCGGGCAGCTTGAGCTTTCGGGTGGTCTGATGCCGACGCTGCATGACACGCTGTCGGAAATCGAGGACCACTACGCCGATGTCCGCGCGGTGGCCGCCCCGCTCGGCCTCGGGTTCTCCGCGCTCGGCTTCCACCCCATGCAGACCCGCGAGCAGATGCCGTGGATGCCCAAGGGGCGGTACGCCATCATGAAGCGCTACATGCCGCTGGTCGGCACTCGCGGGCTCGATATGATGACGCGCACCTGTACCGTGCAGGTCAACCTCGACTACAGCAGCGAAGCCGACATGGTGAAGAAGCTGCGCGTTTCGCTGGCGCTGCAACCGCTGGCCACCGCGCTGTTCGCCAATTCGCCGTTCTACGAGGGCAAGCCGAACGGCCTGATGTCCAACCGCGCCTTCGCCTGGACCGACACCGACAACGCCCGCTCCGGCATCCCCTCGGTGTTCTTCGAGGACGGGTTCGGCTTCGAGCGCTATGCGCAGTGGCTGGTCGACGAGCTGCCGATGTATTTCGTCTACCGCGACGGCTATATCGACGTCGCCGGCCGCTCCTTCCGCGATTTCCTCGATGGCAAGCTCGGCAATACCGAGGCCGGCAACGCCACGATGGGCGATTTCGCCGACCATATGACCACCGCCTTCACCGATGTCCGCCTCAAGCGCTTCCTCGAAATGCGCGGCGCGGACGCCGGCACCACCGCGATGATGGTGGCGCAATCCGCCCTTTGGGTCGGGCTGCTCTACGACGACGCAGCGCTGGAAGCCGCATCCGCCCTCGTGCGCCAAACTGACTGGCGAGATTTCGTGGCACTCCGCGCCCAGGTGCCGATGACCGGTATGGCGACGCCCTTCAAGTCCGGCACACTGCGCGACCTCGGGCGCGAGGTCGTCGCGATCGCCCGAGACGGGCTGGCCGCGCGATCCCGGCGCAATGACGCTGGCGAGGACGAGACAATCCACCTCGCGCCGCTGCAAGAGATCGTCAACGGCGGACCAACCCAGGCGGAGCATTGGCTGTCACGATTTAACGGCCCTTGGAACGGCGATATCACGCGTATCTTCGCGGAATCGTGCATTTGACGCTCGGATCACTTCCAGGCACCCCGAGATTCCCGATCAGTTAGCTTTTTTTCGGCCGGATCTTATCACAACACACGGAAAAGTTGCCGATGGCCTTGCGCGCACAACCGCTTCCGGCAATGAATCACGGAATGTCGCTCAATCCGCCGCCGCGCAACCCGGGCAGCCCAACCATGACCCCAGGATCAGACCCGGTTCTCGTCCGCCTCCGCCTCATCGGGCAAATGGAGGCTTGGACGCTGACCTCGGAGAGCGTGCTGCCCACCGGGCGCAAGACCCGCGCGCTTCTGGCCATCCTCGCCTTGTCGCTGCCCCGCTCGGTGCTGCGCGGCAGGCTCGCGGAAATGCTGTGGAGCCGCCGCCCCGAGGAACAGGCGCGCGCCTCCCTCCGCCAGGAAATCCACCGCCTGCTCGAAGCGCTGGAACCGGTCGGCGGACAAATCCTCGCCATCAGCCGCGATCATCTGAGCCTGCGGCCAGGCACCGTCTGGGTGGATGTCGAGGAGGTGCTGCGCGCCTCCACCGCCAAGCCCGCCGCCCTCTCTTTGCTTGATGGCGAGCTGCTCGAGGATCTCGACGGCGTCGATCCCAGCTTCGATGCCTGGCTGGCCAGCGAGCGCGAGCGGCTACGCGACCGCGCACGCGCCCTCGCCGAAACCCTTTTGACGGAAAAGTCGGACCCCACCGACGTCATCCCCGCCGCCCAGCAGCTTCTCGGCATCGACCGCACGCATGAAGGCGCCTGGCGCGCGCTGATGAAGGCCTATGCCGCGCGCGGCGAGCGCGGCATGGCGATCCAGGCCTATGAGCGCTGCCGTGCCGTCCTGGCCGACCAGCTCGATGCGCAACCCTCGGAGGAGACCCAGCGCCTCCTCAACGAATTGCGCGCCGCCGGCCCCGGGGATGTCCCGATCTCTGTTGAAATTGGCCGATCGAGCGCTGCTGGTTTGGACGTTATGCTGCGGCGCTCTGCCGTGCAAGAACTGGTTTGATGGTGTGCCTGGCGCCATGAGCGGCCAGTGCGACCTTGAGGATCGGC
>CAIYPH010000159.1 GCA_903928045.1 uncultured Rhodospirillales bacterium | reverse complement strand
GCGCAGGCGCGCGGCACGGTGAACCACACGCCGGTCTATCCGCGCGAGGTGGTGCGCCGGGCGCTCGAATTGCAGGCCACCGCCATCATCCTGGTGCACAACCACCCGAGCGGCGACCCGACGCCATCCCGCGATGACATCGAGATGACGCGCGAGGTCGCCACCGCCGCGCGGGCGCTCTCCATCGTGCTGCATGACCACGTCATCGTCGGCAACGGCGCCTGGCTCAGCTTCCGCCGCGAGGGGCTGCTCTAAACCTTTGTTTGAGCGAGCAACTTTAGCCGGACGTCGTTGGTGTCTGATCGGCTGTTGCTCTAACCCAGCCCGGCCGCGGTGGCGAGACGTATCACGTCGGCGAGGCTTCGGCAGGCAAGCTTCTCCATCACCTTCGCCCGATGGATCTCCACCGTGCGCGGGCTGATGCCGAGATCCTGTGCCATCATCTTGTTGGGAAAGCCTTCGAGCAACCGCTGCAGCACGTCCCGCTCCCGCGGAGTAAGCGTCGCCAGCCGCGCCGTCGCCTGTTCCGCCGCGGCGCGAACCACGCGGGCATCCCGGGCGCGGGCGATCGCGGCGTCCACCGCGCCGAGCATCGCCTCCTCGGTGTAGGGCTTCTCGACGAAGTCGACCGCGCCATCCTTCATCGCCTGTACCGCCAGGGCGACATCGGCATGGCCGGTGACGATCACCACCGGCACCCCCGCGTTTTGCGCGTTGAGCGCCCGCAGCAGTCCGATCCCGTCGAGGCCCGGCAGCCGCACGTCGATGATCGCACACCCCGGTTCGAGCCGGTCGATCCTGGCGAGAAACTGCTCGGCCGAGGCGTAGCTGAGCGTCGTGCGGCCATGCGACCTCAGCAGCAGCGCGAGCGATCGCAAAACCGCGTCGTCGTCATCCACGAGGTGCACCACCGGTGCTTGCGATCCGCGCAGTGTCATTCCGAGAGCTCCCCGCTGGTTTGGCGTTGCGGCAGCAGCATTTTGAACCGGGTGCAGCCGGCCGCCGTTGCGTCATGGACGAGTTGCCCGCCGTGGCCGATGACGATGGTATGGCAAATCGCCAGCCCGATCCCAAGCCCGTCGGCTTTGGAGCTCACGAAAGGCTGGAACAGGCGACGCGCGATGGCGGGCGCGATCCCTGGGCCGGTGTCCGATACCGCGATCTCGACCTGGTTGAGGCCGGCGCGCCGTGCCGACAGGGTAATTGCGTCGCCCGTCGTTGCCCCGCCGCGGCGCGAGGCGATCGACTCGGCGGCGTTGCGGATCAGGTTGAGCAGCACCTGCTGGATCTGGGTGCGGTCGATCATCGCGCTGCCACTGTCCGGGGCCACCTCGACGGTGATCGCGATGCCGCCATCCGCTCCGTCGGCCTGGGCCAGCGCCAGGGCCTCGTCGATGACATCGCGGACATCCTCCGCCCGCAACTCGGCCTCGCCACGGGCAACAAAATCCCTGAGCCGCCGCACAATGGTACCGGCACGGAGCACCTGGGCCTTGGCATCCTCGATAGCCTCGCGGGCCAGCACCATCGCTGCTTTATCACCGCCGGCCCGGTCGAACATGCGCAATCCGGCGCCGAGAAAATTGGCCGCCGCCGCTAGGGGCTGGTTGATCTCGTGCGCCAGGCCGGTGGCCATCGCGCCCATGCTCGACAGGCGGGTGGTCCGCAGCAACTCGGCCTGCAGCGACCGCAGCCGCACTTCATGCATCCGCGCTTCGGTGACGTCCCGCGCGACGGTCAGTACCCCGGCGATCGCACCGGTCGCATCCCGCCAGGGGGCCTTGGTCAGCGCGAACTGCCGCGCCACCCCATCGCTCCGCCGTTCATACTCGAAGGATCGCGTGCCACCCGTGGCGATCACGGTCGCGTCTCCGGCGACAACGGGGTTTTCCGGCTGGGCATCTTGTGCCAATCCCAGATTGAGATCCCGCCGCGCGGCCTCGTTGAGCAGCACGTAGCGGCCGGTGAGGTCTTTCACCGCGATGCTCTCGGTCACCCCGTTGATCACCGAGGCGAGGAGCCGCTGGGCGGTGCGCGCCTCGAGCATGGCGAGATGCTCCGCATCGGCCTGTCGCCGCAGCGCCGTCTCGGCATCCCGGACGCTGACCCGCAGCGCCTCGAATTCGGTGACCGCGGAGGCAGGCACGTCGATCGGCTCTTCGCGATGGCTGGCGACCGCGCGCGCGCGCCATGTCAGCCGCTCGAGCGGATGGACGAAGCGCCGTGCGGCCGCGGTGGCGACGATGATGCCGAGCAGGAGCGAGCCCAGCAGCGTGAGCCCGCGCTCGCGCAGCGGGTTGAGCCATTCCGCATCATAGGCCTCACGCAGGGCGCACACCGCCACCGTCCAGTTTCGCGCCCGCGCCGGGCCGCCGAAGGCGCACACGCGGGGCTGGCCGTCCGGCCAGTCGCCAAACACCAGCGTATCGGCAATGCGGCTCCCCGGCGGCAGGCGCAGCCAAGCGGGCGCCGTGGTGCCGGCGGCCGGGGCGCCGCGGCCGGCCGCACCGGTGACCGTACCCTGCGGGTCGAGCATCAACGCGAGCCGGTCGCGGCCATGGTTCTGGCTGGCAAGCACGGTCGAGATCTGGCTCTCGGTCAGCCCCATCTCGAGCACGACGATCGTCCGCCCCGCATCAACCACCGGTTCGAACACCGGCAACCCCGGCACCATCGGCGCCCCGCGCTCGGAGGGGCGGCCGATTCCGGGGCGGCCTTCGGCGAACACCGCCCGCAGTGCCGCCGGCGTGTCCGGGCGGTCCGCTTCCTCGGGCTCGTGCAGCACCAATACATTGCCGAGCGCGGCCTCCACGGCCCGGGCGGGCGCGCGAAACTGGGACCGGTTGTTGGCGTCGCGCAGGGCGGGGGTCGTCGCCATGACGGCGAGCGCGGTGGTGATCACTTCGATTTCACGATCGAGTGCGAGCGCGACGGTGGCGGCCCGCTCGATCAACTGATAGCCGAAATCCCGGCGCTCCTGTCCGGCGTGCTGAGCGACGAAAACGCCACTGATGAGCCCGATCGGCAGCACCGCGATCAGCACCAGCAGCACCATGTGCCGGCGCAGCGGCATGGTACGTGCCGGCCGGCCCGTGCCGGGCAGCGCGGCGATCGCGCCTAAACGGGGCGTGCTGTCCATCGGGTCATCGCGTGATCAGGCCGGACGCCACGGCGCGGGCGCGGCCTTCGGCCATGCTGGCGGTGATCAGCAGCGCGACGTCGAGCGCCCGCCGGCCCGCGGCACCATCGACCAGCACGGGCTCGTGGCCACGCACCGCGGCGGCGAACGCCACGTGCTCGGCGGCCAGCGCGTCGTGATCCTCCCAGGTGACCTCCTCCAGCCTGCCGCCTTCCAGCATCGGCAGCGGAATACCACGCTCGCGCCCGATCGCGGTGAGTTTGCGGGCGGCGAAGTCGACGTTGAGGTAGCCCTCCTCGCCGAACAGCCGCATCCGCCGCTCCGCTTTTACCGACACCCGGCTCGCGACGATCGAGGCGACGCAGCCATTGGCGAAGCGGATGCGGGCATTGGCGATGTCCTCGAAGGCGCTGGCGACCGGCGCTCCGATCGCGTCCACATCGATCACCGGGCTGTCGACCAGAGAGAGCACCAGGTCGATATCGTGGATCATCAGGTCCAGGATCACCGAAACATCGGTTCCGCGCGGCTTGAACGGGGCGATACGCACGCACTCGATATAGAAGGGGCGCTTCATCCGGGTACTGATCGCCTTGTGCTCGGCGGTGTAGCGCAGGAGGTGGCCGACCTGCAGGACCAGGCCCCGCTCGGCGGCCAGCGCGATCAACGCATCCGCCTCGGCGAGGGTGGCGGCGATCGGCTTTTCGACCAGGACATGCTTGCCCGCGGTGAGGGCCAGGCTGGCGAGGTGGTGATGCGCGCCGGCGGGGGCGGCGATCACCACCGCTTCGGCGGCGGCGAGCAGCGCGTCCAGCTCCATCGCCACCGTGCCGGTCTCGGCGGCGACGATGGCGGCGCGCGCCATATCGGCGTCGTGGATCCCCACCAGCTCGACATCGGGCCCCGCCGCCACCTTCAGCGCATGGAAACGGCCGAAATGTCCGGCGCCGATGACGCCGACGCGAAGCTTCTCACCCATGGCGATCCCGGTCTGTGCAGTGTCGCGAACGTGCTAGCAGCGGCGGTGGCGCGAGGCCAGAGTTCCCTGTCATGATACGGCGGGTTGCTTCGCCGGGGGCATGACGCCATTGTGCGGCCCGCTTCTGGAGCCTTTTGCCGCGTATGATGTACTTCTCCCGCCTGAAGACCTGGACGATCCTCGGCGTCTGCCTGCTCGGGATCGTGTTCTCGTTGCCCAATCTGATGCCGGCACCGGCGCGCTTCGTGCCGTGGCGGGCGATCCATCTGGGGCTCGACCTGCGCGGCGGGTCGTACCTGCTGCTCGAGGTCGATATGGCGGCGGTCATCAAGGAGCGCTTGGACAGCCTGGCCGACTCCGCCCGGCAGGGGCTGCGTCGCGCCGGGATTCCCCGCTTCGTCGTCACCCCTCAGGCGGCGCAGAACCGCATGGTGGTGCGGCTTGAGGACCAGACGAAGCAGGATGCGGCGCTCGCGGCGCTGAAGGAGCTGGCGAGCGTGGCCGCGACCGGGGTGAGCAACCGGCCGGACCTGGAGTTCGACTCAACGCCTGGCCAGATCATCGTGACGCTCTCCGCCCCGGCGCTGATCGATCGCGCGACGGCCGCGGTGCAGCAGTCGATCGAGATCGTGCGTCGACGGATCGACGAGACCGGCGTGGTCGACCCCATCATCAACCGGCAGGGCGAGAGCCGTATCGTCGTGCAGCTTCCCGGCGTCGAGGACCCCAACCGGATCAAGGAGCTGCTCGGCAAGACGGCGCGCATGACGTTCCGGCTGACCGACGAGGCGGCCAACGTGGCGGCACCGGTGCCCCCGCCGGGCGTCGACTTCCTGCCCGTCGAGGGACCCCGGGGCGGCAAGATCGCGGTGCGCCGGCGGGTCGAGGTGGATGGCGCCAACCTGACCGACGCGCGGGCCGGGCAGAACCCGCAGACCGGCGAATGGGTGGTCAACTTCACGTTCGACAGCATCGGCACGCGGCGCTTCGCCGAGGTGAGCCGCAACAATGTCGGCCACCCCTTCGCCATCGTGCTCGATGACAAGGTGATCTCGGCGCCGAATATCCGCGAGCCGATCACCGGCGGGCGTGGCCAGATCAGCGGCAACTTCACCGCGAGCGGGGCGACCGACCTTTCGGTGCTGCTGCGGGCCGGCGCGCTTCCCGCGCCGTTGACGGTGGTGGAGGAGCGCAGCGTCGGGCCGGAGCTGGGGGCCGACGCGATCCGCTCGGGGGCGCTGGCATTGGCGGTCGGGTTCATCCTGGTGATGGTCTACATGGCTGTTTTCTATGGGCTGTTCGGCTGGATGGCCAATGTCGCGCTGCTGGCCAACCTCGTGGTGATGCTTGGCGTGCTGAGCCTGCTGGAGGCGACGCTGACGCTGCCGGGCATGGCGGGCATCCTGCTCACGCTGGGCATGGCGGTGGATGCCAACATCCTGATCAACGAGCGCATCCGCGAGGAGGTGCTGAACGGGCGCACGCCGCTGAATGCGATGGAGACCGGCTTCAAGCGGGCCTTCTCCACCATCATCGACAGCAACGCGACCGCCTTCCTCAGCCACGTCATGCTGTTCACGTTCGGCTCCGGCCCGGTGAAGGGTTTTGCCGTGACCATCACCGTCGGCATCGCCACCTCGCTGTTTACCGCCACCATGCTCGCCCGCCTGATGATGGTGCGCTGGTATGCCGCCAATCGCCCCGCGGCGCTGCCGGTCTAGGATAGTCCCGATGTTCATCCGCCCGATGTTCCGTATCGTTCGCGACGATACCAAGATCAACTTCATGCGCGGCCGGCATGCCGGCCTGATTGTCTCGGCCATCCTGTCGATCGCCTCGATCATCCTGTTCGTCACCCCCGGCCTGCACTACGGGATCGACTTCTCGGGCGGCATCGTGATGGAGGTGCGCACGCCGGCGCCGGCCGATTTCGGCAAGATCCGCGAGGCGCTGACCGCCGCCGGCATCCGCGAGCCCGGCGTGCAGCGGTTCGGCGAGGATAATTCGGTGGCGATCCGGCTGCCGACCCAGGCGACCGAGGCGGCGACCCAGGTGATCGTCAGCAAGGTGCGCGGCGCCGTGGAGGCCGCCCAGCCGGGTGCGCGGGTGGTGCGCACGGACGCGGTTGGCGCCTCGGTGTCCTCCGAGCTGTTCCGCGACGGCATGCTGGCGCTCGGCATCAGCATGCTGATGATCCTGGTCTATATCTGGTTCCGCTTCGAATGGCAGTTCGCCGTCGGCGCGGTGGTGACGCTGATCCTCGACGTCACCAAGGCGGTCGGCTTCCTCGCGCTCACGCGGATCGAGTTCGACCTGGTGATGGTCGGCGCCATTCTCACCATCATCGGCTACTCCACCAACGACAAGGTGGTGGTCTATGACCGCATGCGGGAAAACCTGCGCAAGTACAAGACGATGCCGCTGCGCGAGCTGATCGACCTGTCGATCAACGAGACGCTGAACCGCACGCTCGGCACCTCGATGACGGTGTTTCTTGCCGCCCTGCCGCTGGCGCTGTTCGGTGGCTCCGCCCTCTCCGGCTTCGCCTGGGTGATGCTGTTCGGCATATTTGTCGGCACGACGTCATCGATTTTCATCGCCGCGCCGATCCTGCTGTTCCTCGGCGAGAACCGTCTGCGGCGCGACATGGTGGCGCCGAAGGCCTGAGCGGCTAGTCCAGCGGTGGAATGCAGGCGAGGGCGCTGCCGATGGTCGGGTGCCAGGCGACGGTGGCGCCATCGGCGGGGCGCCAGACGATGAAGCCGCCATCGCAGCAGCCGACGCCCCAGGCGGCCCATTTGGTCTCCGAGGCGTAGATCAGCATGAAATCGCCCAGTTCCGGTTCGTCCGGGCTTGCGCTGGTATCGAAGGCGATGCGGGTATAGCCGCGGGCGGGCGAGCTGTCGTGCCATCGCATGGCGTCCATCCGGTCGGTCATGGTCAGGCGATTGGCGATCCGGACGGGACGAACGAACGGCAGGATGACGGCGGTCTGGGTGGCTTGGCGCGGCATGCGGAATTCCCCTCTGCGTTAGCCAATGGGTAACTCCGTCGTGACCGCGCGTTCTGTGAACTAGCTCACAGCCCAACGGACAATAACGATTGACCGCCGGCCCGCGGACATGGGTCGGCGCCCGCGCATCGCCGTTGGGCCATGCCGGTGATTCAGGTCGAGCGGGTCAGAGTGCGCGCGGGC
>CAIYPH010000158.1 GCA_903928045.1 uncultured Rhodospirillales bacterium | reverse complement strand
GGCCGCGCTCTCCTTCCTCGGCCTCGGCGTGCCGCCGCCGCTGCCGTCCTGGGGGCTGATGATCTCGGAGGCCAAGGACTCCATGTTCTTCAGCCCCTGGGTGTTCATGGTGCCCGGCGTGTCGCTGTTCGTGCTGGTGCTCGGCATCAACTTCCTGGGCGACGGGCTGCGCGACATGCTTGGCGCTACGAGGGACGCATGACGAGAAGGGAAGTAAGCGCTTCTTTTTTGAAAAAAAGAAGCAAAAAACTTCTATCCCTTTGGTGCGTACCGCTCCCCCCCATCCGCAGGGAATACGCCAACGGCATGGACGGAACAGAAAGTTTTTTTGGTTCTTTTTGTTCACAAAAAGAACCGCTTTCCTGGATTTCGTCACGATGAGCGCGTTGCTTGAAGTGAACGGCCTGCGCGTCCGCTTCAACGAGAAGGCCGAGGCGGTGCGCGGCGTCTCGATCGCCGTCAACAAGGGCGAGACGCATTGCCTGGTCGGCGAAAGTGGCTGCGGCAAGTCGGTCTCGGCGCTGGCGGTGATGGGGCTGCTGGCCAAGGGCGGGATTCGCACGGCCGATACGCTGTCCTTCGCCGGGCAGGACCTGCGCGGCCTTACGGAAAGCCAGATGTCCCGCCTGCGCGGCGACAAGATGGCGATGATTTTCCAGGAGCCGATGACCTCGCTCAACCCCGCCTACACCATCGGCTCGCAAATGGCCGAGGTGCGGCTGCGCCATCGCGGCGGCAGCAAGCGCGAGGCGCTGGACCGCGCCGCCGCCCTACTCGGCCGCGTCGGCATCACCGCGCCCGGGCTGCGGCTCGGCCAGTTCCCGCACCAACTCTCCGGCGGCCTGCGCCAGCGGGTGATGATCGCCATGGCGCTGATGTGCGACCCCGATCTGCTGATCGCCGACGAGCCCACCACCGCGCTTGACGTGACGGTGCAGGCGCAGATCCTACGGCTGCTCATGGAACTGCAGGCGGAGCTTGGCCTGGCCATCCTGCTCATCACCCATGACCTCGGCATCGTCGCCCGCATGGCGCACCGGGTGAGCGTGATGTACGCGGGCAAGGTGGTGGAGAGCGCGTCGGCCGAGGCGCTGTTCGCCGCCCCCACCCACCCCTATACGCGCGGCCTGCTCGATTGCGTGCCGATCCCCGGCAAGATCGCCCGCGGCGCTCAACTCGGCAGCATCCCCGGCACCGTGCCGCGCATCCCGCTGGGCTTCCAGGGCTGCGGCTTCCGCGACCGCTGCGCCCATGCCGATGCCAGCTGCGCCACTGGCGTGCCAGCACAAAGCCGCGCCCTCGGCCATGACTATGCCTGCCGGCTGCCCGCCGGCTGGACATCGGAGCAGGCGGCATGAGCGCGACCATCGAGATTCGTGACGTCGCGAAGATCTTCCGCCAGTTCTCCGGCATGTTCTCGGCCCCGCGCATGGTGCGCGCGGTGGATGGCGTGTCGCTGACCGTGCCCGCCGGCGGCTGCTTCGGCATCGTCGGTGAATCCGGCTGCGGCAAGTCCACCCTGGCGCGGCTGATCCTCGGCCTGCACCCCGCCAGCAGCGGGGACATCCTGGTCGATGGCCGCTCGCTGATGGCGATGCCGCGGCGCGAGCGCGCTCAGCTGATCCAGCCGGTGTTTCAGGACCCGTTCTCCTCCCTCAACCCGCGCCGCACCATCCATGACATCGTCGGCCTGCCGCTCGCCGCCCAGGGGATCTCGGGCAAGGAGACCACCAAGCGGGTGCACGCGATGCTCGAGCGCGTCGGCCTGCGCAGCGAGATGGCCGGGCGTCTGCCCGCGCAGCTCTCCGGCGGCCAGCGCCAGCGCGTGGCCATCGCCCGCGCCCTCGTGCTCGGTCCGCGCATCGTGGTGTGCGACGAGCCGACCTCGGCGCTGGACGTCTCGGTGCAGGCGCAGATCCTCAACCTGCTGGCCGAACTGCGGCGGGACATGGGGCTGACCCTGGTGTTCATCAGCCACAACCTCGCGGTGGTCGAACATATCTGCGACGAGGTGGCGGTGATGTATCTCGGCCGCGTGGTCGAGCATGCCAGCACGGACGCGCTGTTCCGCGCGCCCACGCATCCCTATACCCGCGCCTTGCTGGCCTCGGTGCTGACGCCGGAGCCCGGCCTCGGTATCCCCGATGTCGGTCTTGGCGATGCCTATCCGGACCCCGCCAATATCCCCCCCGGCTGCCGCTTCCACCCGCGCTGCCCGATGGTGACAGCTTCGTGCCGGACGGAAATTCAAGTGCCGCGGCGCGTGGGTGAGCGTGTGGTGGAGTGCATGCTGGCCTGACCAGAACGCGCTTGCCGCACTGCGGCATGAAGCCTACATCGGCGGCGTTTCAGCGCTAAGTCAGGAGGTTTTCATTATGCGTGCATTCGCTACCATGGCCGTGCTGGCCGCCGCTTTTGCCGTCGCCCAACCTGCCGCCGCCGCCGATCCCGAAAGCGGGCAGAAAATTTTCAAAACCCAGTGCAGCGCCTGCCACGCGGTGGCCGCCGGCCGCAATCTCGTCGGCCCCAGCCTGTTCGGCATTGTCGGACGCAAGTCGGGCTCCATCGACGGCTTCCGCTATTCGGCCGCCAACAAGGGCGCCAATCTGACGTGGGATCCGGCCACGCTCGATACCTATCTCACTAACCCGAAGGCGCTGGTCCCCGGCACGACGATGACATTTGCCGGCATCAAGAGCGCTGAACAGCGCGCGGATGTCATCGCATATCTCGGGACCATTAAATAATTCCAATAATTGGCTGCGCCCATTGATTGAGATCAATGGGCCAGCGTCCTCGAAGGTGCATTGTCTTCCCGAAGTGATTGGGGAGACGAGCCATGTTTGGTTTACGAACAGCAATTTTTGGCGCCGCGGTCACGGTCGTCGCCTTGTTCGGCTTCGCCCGAACGGCCGAGGCGGTGCCAAGCTTCGCCGCCCAGACCGGGCAGCCCTGCACCGCCTGCCATGTCGGCGGCTTCGGTCCGCAGCTCACGCCCTTCGGCCGCGCCTTCAAGATCGGGGGCTTCACCCAGGGGGGCGGCGAGGAAACGCTGCGCAGCAAGATCCCGTTTTCCGCCATGGTGCTCTCGTCCTTCAGCAACACCGCCAAAGCCCAGCCCGGCGCGGCCTCGACGCATTTCGCGAGCAACAACAACTTCGCGATCGATCAGGTCAGCATTTTCTTCGGCCATCGCGTCAACGACTATGTCGGCGCGCTGGTCCAGGCGACCTATAACGGCGTCAACGCCGCCTCGCCGGACCCGGCCTCGCCCACCTTCTTCCTCGATAACAGCGACATTCGGGTCACCGCGCCGTTCGACTATGGCGACTCGACCATCCGCGTCGGCATTTCGCTGAACAACAACCCGACGGTGCAGGACCCCTATCACACCACCTTCGCCTGGGGCTTCCCCTATGTCGCCTCGCCGCTGAACCTGACGCCTGGCGCCAATCCGCTGCTCGCCGGCGGTCTCGCCGGGTCGACCATCGGCGCCACCGCCTATGCCTGGTGGAACAACGCGCTCTATGTCGAGTTCGGCGGCTACCGCGCCATGGAACAGGGAACGGCCAAGTTCTTCGGCACCTTCCCGGGGATGGGCACCATCAACGGCGTCGCCCCCTACGGCCGCATCGCCTATGAGTGGAACTGGAACGGCCAGTCCGCCCATGTCGGCCTGCTCGGCATGGCCGCCGCCATCCAGCCCAACTACGTCTCGGGCATTGGGAGCGACAAATACAGTGACCTCGCGGCCGACGCCTCCTACCAGTACATCGGCGATGGCACCCACACCGTCACCCTGCAGGCCATCGGTCTGCACGAGTCCCAGTCGCTGAGTGCGACGGCGGGGCAGGGCGGGGCGGATACCTCGAAACACGGGCTCGACCAGCTCCGCTTCAACGCTTCCTACTACTACATGAACACCTACGGCCTGACCGCCGGACTGGTGCGGACCTGGGGCACCTCGGACGCCACCTATTATGGCAGCCGCACCGGGCGCCCCAACAGCACCGGTCTGCTGCTCGAGGCCGACTGGATCCCCTTCGGCAAGGATGGCAGCTGGGGTTCGCCCTGGGCCAATCTGCGCTTCGGCGCGCAATACACCGCCTTCACGGAGTTCAACGGCGCGGTGAACAACTACGACGGTACCGGCCGCAACGCCCGGGACAACAACACGATCTACCTCTTCACCTGGCTGATTTTCTGACCTGACGCCCTCACTGCACCAAGGCCGCAAGCAGCGCATCAAGCCGCTTGCGGCCTTCAGGCGTCGCGGCGAGCCGGGTTGGCGTGTGGGTGAGATACTCGGCGTCAATGGCCTGGGCGAGCACGTCCGGATCGATCGCCGCCTCCAGCGTCATACCAGTGCGGGCGGCGAAGCGGGCGGGATCGATGCCCTCGGTCAACCGCAGCCCCATCAGCAGCATTTCGCGGGCGCGGTCCTCGGCGCTGACCGGGTCCTCATGCGTGGTCCCATGCCCCTGGGCCTCGACACGCTCGGCCCATGGTTCCGGTGCCCGATGGCGTCGAGTGGCAAGCAGCGTCCCGCCGACCGTCACCCGCCCATGCGCCCCGGGCCCGATGCCGGCGTAGTCGCGGTAGCGCCACTAGGCGAGGTTGTGCCGGCTCTCCGCCCCCGTCGCGGCGTAGTTCGACACCTCATAGGGCAGCAGGCCGAAGCGGGCGGCCTCCTCGGCGGTCGCGTCATAAAGTTCGGCCGCGGTGTCATCGTCCGGCAGCACGATCTCGCCGCGGCGATGCAGGGCCTGGTAGGCGGTGCCGGGCTCGATGGTGAGCTGGTAGAGCGAAAGGTGATCCGCCGCGCGCGACAGCGCCGCCCTAAGCTCCGCCCGCCAGGCCGGCAGGGTCTGGCCGGGGCGGGCGTAGATCAGGTCGAAGGACAGCCGGGGGAAAATCTCGCGCGCGAGATCGAGCGCCGCCATCGCCTGGCCGACGCTGTGCTGCCGGCCGAGCCGCGCGAGATCGGCGGCATCGAGGCTCTGCACGCCCAGCGACACCCGGTTGACGCCCCCCTGCCGATACGCGCGAAACCGGCTCGCCTCGACGCTGGTCGGGTTGGCCTCCAGCGTGATCTCGACGTCGGGCAGCGGCGGGAAGCACGCGGTTGCGTCGGCTATCAGTGCCGCGACGGTCTCGGGCGCCATCAGGCTCGGCGTCCCGCCGCCGAAGAAGATCGAGGCGAGCGGGCGGCGGCCGAGGCGCTCGGCCTCCCAGGCCAGTTCGCGGCGCAGGGCGGCGGCGAAGCGGGTCTGGTCGATCCGCTCACGCACATGGGAGTTGAAATCGCAGTACGGGCACTTGGCCAGGCAGAAAGGCCAGTGGATATAAAGGGCGATCGGTTCATCATGCGGCGTCATGCGCCCCGCTATACAGGAGTTTCCCCATGCCGCCGCCCGCGATGATGGCGACAGTGGCCGCGATATGGCTGGTGGCGGTCGTAACCCCGGGGCCGAACTTCCTCGCGGTGGCGCGGATGGCGGCGCTGCGATCGCGCGGCGAGGCGCTGGTGACGGTCGCGGCCCTCGGGATCGGCAGCGCCGCCTGGGCATTGGCGGGGCTGTTCGGGGTGCAGGTGCTGTTCGTGCTGGCGCCATGGCTGTATGGCGGCTTGAAACTGATCGGCGGTACCTATCTGTGCTGGATCGGCGCCCGCATCATCCTCGGCAGTTTCCGTCCGGAGCGGGCGGAGCAGAGCGAGGCGCGCGGGGCCGCCTTCCGCTTCGGGCTGGTCACCAGCCTGTCCAACCCGAAATCCGCGCTGCTGGTGGGCAGCCTGTTCACCGCCGTCCTGCCGCCGGGGGCGCCGCTATCGCTGGGGCTGGCGACGGTGGCGGAGATGGTGACGATATCGCTGCTCTGGTATGGGCTGCTCGCTTGCATGATTTCGGCCCCACCGGTCGCATCCCTGTTCCGCCGGCTGCGGCGCTGGATCGATCGCGGCGCCGGCACCATCTTCATCGCGTTCGGCGGCCGCCTCGCCGTCGGCACCATTCTGGAGCACGTATGAGCGAAACCGCCGCCGTCCCATCCTCCTCGGTTGACCGGGTGCGCGCGGCGCTGGTGGCGGCCGGGCATGCGGACAACGTGACCGAATTCCCCGAGGGCACCCGCACCGCCGAGGAGGCCGCCGCTTCGGTGGGCTGCACCGTGGCGCAGATCGCCAAGTCCATCGTGCTGCGGGCCGGCGAGCGGGCCGTGGTGGTGATCGCCTCCGGCGCCAACCGCGTCGACGCCGCCAAAGTCTCCGCCGCCCTTGGCGTGCCGGTGAAGCGGGCCGATGCGGAGTTCGTCCGCGCCGCCACCGGCTTCGCCATCGGCGGCGTCGCCCCAATCGGCCACATCACCCCACCGCTTCTGGTCTTCGACCGCGACCTGCTGCCCCTCTCACCGATCTGGGCCGCCGCCGGCTCGCCGCGCCACGTCTTCCGCACCGAACCGGCGGAGCTGCTGCGCATCACCGGCGCACGCGCCGCCGATATCAGGCAGGACGGCTGATGCTGATCGAGCTCGGCCATTTCGCCCTGATCCTCGCCTTGGCGGTCGCCATCTGCCAGGCCACGCTCCCGCTGATCGGCGCCGCCCGCCGCCACGGCGGCTGGATGGCCTTCGCCGACATGGCGGCGATGGTGCAGTTCGCGCTCGTCGGCATCGCCTTCGCCGCCCTGATGCACGCCTACATCGCGTCGGACTTCACGGTCATCAACGTCGCCCGCAACTCCCATACCGACAAGCCGCTGCTCTACAAAATCGCCGGCGTTTGGGGGAACCACGAGGGCTCCATGCTCCTCTGGGTACTGATCCTCGCCTTCTGCGGCGCCGCGGTGGCGGCCTTCGGCGGCCGGCTTCCCGCCACGCTGAAGGCCCGCGTGCTGGCCGTGCAGGCGATGACCGGCACCGGCTTCCTCGCCTTCATCCTGCTCACCTCCAACCCCTTCCTGCGCACCGACACACCGCAGCTCAACGGTGACGGCCTGAACCCCGTGCTGCAAGACCCCGGGCTCGCCTTCCATCCGCCCTTCCTCTACCTCGGCTATGTCGGCTCTTCCGTCGCCTTCGCCTTCGCGGTGGCCGCCCTCATCGAGGGCCGCGTCGATGCCGCCTGGGCCCGCTGGGTGCGCCCCTGGGCGCTCGCCTCCTGGGCGATGCTGACGCTCGGCATCGCGCTCGGCTCCTGGTGGGCCTACTACACGCTCGGCTGGGGCGGCTGGTGGTTCTGGGACCCGGTCGAGAACGCCTCCTTCATGCCCTGGCTGCTCGGCACTGCGCTGATCCATTCGGCCATCGTGGTCGAAAAGCGTGACGCCCTGAAAAGCTGGACCGTGCTGCTCGCCATCGTCACCTTCGCGCTCTCCCTGGTCGGCACCTTCCTGGTGCGCTCCGGCGTGCTGACCTCGGTCCACGCCTTCGCGGTGGACCCGGCCCGCGGCACCTTCATCCTCTTCCTGCTGATCGCCGCGATCGGTGGCTCCCTCACCCTCTACGCCATCCGCGCCCCCTCCATGCAGGCCGGCGGGCTGTTCGCCCCGGTCTCCCGCGAAGGGGCGCTGGTGCTGAACAACGTGCTGCTGGCCACCGCCACCGCCACCGTTTTCCTTGGCACCCTCTACCCCCTGGCGCTCGAGTTGATGACCGGGGAGAAAATCTCGGTCGGCCCCCCCTTCTTCAACAAGACCTTCGGGCCGCTGATGGTCCCCGTGCTGGTCGCCATGGCTGCCGGCCCGCTGATGGGCTGGAAGCGCGCCGATCTGCTGGGCGCCCTGCAACGCCTATGGGCCGCCTTCGCCATCGCCGGCCTGGTGGTCCTGGTCGGCCTCTATCTCACCTTCGGCGGCCCCGTGATGGCCGTGTTCGGCTTCGGCCTCGCCGCCTGGACCGCGGTTGGCGCCCTCGTCGAATGGGCCGAGCGCATCGCCCTGTTCCGCACCTCCGCCGCCAATTCCTTCCGCCGCGCCCGCAACCTCCCCCGCGCCGCCTGGGGCTCCGCGCTCGCCCATCTCGGCATGGGCATCACCGTCGCCGGCATTTCCGCCTCCGCCTATGAGCGCGAGCAGATCGACATCCTCGCCATCGGTGCCACCATGCGCCTCGGCGCCTATGACGTGCGGCTCGATGCCATGACCAAGGAACAAGGCCCCAACTTCACCGCCGATGACGCCACAATCTCGGTCCTGAAAGACGGCGCGGTCGTCGCCGTGATGCACCCGCAGCGCCGCTTCTTCCCGCTCCAGAAGCAGACCACCAGCCAGACCGCCATCCGCTCCAGCCTGTTCGCCGACCTCTACCTCGCCCTCGGCGAACCCGACGGCAAAGGCGGCTGGACCGTGCGCGCCTATTGGAAACCGCTGATTTCCTGGATCTGGTCCGGCGCCCTGGTGATGGCTCTCGGCGCCGCGGTCAGCCTGTCGGACCGCCGATGGCGCGTCGCCGCCACCGCACGCCGCGCCGCGCAAGGCGCCCGCGCGTGACCGCCCGCCG
>CAIYPH010000157.1 GCA_903928045.1 uncultured Rhodospirillales bacterium | reverse complement strand
CCGATCTGAGCCCCTGGACCTCATGCCTTGAAGGGGTGCTGCTGAAAGGGAGAGGGGGCCTGCTCCGTGGTTGCATCCACCGAGTTGGCCCCCTCTCCATTTCAGCAGCCGCTTAAACGAATGCGGGTCTGGGGGATCATCCCCCAGCGGGGTCCAGGGGCAGCGCCCCTGGCCTTCCTTCACCACCGCGCCCGAGCGCCGGGTGTGGGGATCAGTTCGAGATGGCGATCCAGGCGATGCTGGCTGCCGGCATGGTGTCGGCTGTCGTGGCCATGATCTCGGTGTCGGAGACCTGGCCGGCGATGAGGGTGGCGTCGCCGTAGCCGGTTTGGCTGTTCCAGCCGCCCTGTGACGCGCCCCAGCCCGGGAGCTGGGCGATGCCGGTGCCGAGCGGGCGGTGGGCGATGACGAAGACCTGGCGGGGCAGCATGAGGCTGCCGTAGCGGCCGGCGAGGCCGTAGCCGTTTTGCGCGTTCCAGCCGCCGGTATCGGCGGGGCGGCTGGGCTCGAAGACGCTCGGCGCGCGGCCGGTGAGGTCGGTGAGGGCGGCGATGAGGCCGGTGCGGGTGGCCCGTTCGCGCTGCATTTCCTTCAGCACGCGGGGGCGGAAGGCAGCGTCGGATTCGGCGAGGCGGCGGGGCAGGCGGGGGCCGAAATAATCGGTGCTGAGGAGGTCGAGAAAGGCGCCGGTGGCGGTGGCGATGCGGGTTTGCGCGATGGCGGATTGGAGCTGGGCGTAGAGGGTTGCCCAGATGGCGGCGGGGCCGGCCAGCACGCCATCGAGCACCGGCGTGAGGTCAGCGAACCAGCGCGCGGGCAGCGCGGCTTTGAGCCGCGCGAGCATGTCGGGTTGATCTCCGGTCATTTAGCTCACCGTGACGCTGCTGGTTTTGGCGACGGAGGCGGTGGGGATCGCGAGGTCGGCGGCGGCGCCGTTGAGGGTGGCGGCTCCGACGCGGGTGACCGCGGGGGAGGCGGCGTAGGCGACCTGGAAGAGCTTCGACCACAGCACCGCGGCGCCGAGGCCGAGCGTGTCGACGTAGCCGGTGATGGCGGCCGCCACCGCGTCCCGCACCGTGCCGGGGTTGGCGGCGGGGTCGGTATCGATGGAAATACTAACAGTGACCGGCACTACGCCGGGTGCCTGCACGGCGTAGATGGCGCCGATCGGGCGCACCGCCTCGATGGCGGCGCTGACGCTCGCCAACAGGCTGGCGGAGGGGCTGCCGGTGCCGTCATCGACCACCACGGTGAAGCTGCCGATCATGGGCGCGCCGGTGCTGGTCTGGTTCTCCAGCAAGGCGTGGCTGAGCCCCTGCTGCACGCCGCCGACGGCGTAGGCGATGGCCGCCGGGGTGGCGCGCGTGCGGCTGTCGAGGAAGAGGGAGAAGCGGGCGCGCAGGGCCGCGTCGCTCTCAGCGTCTATGCCGCCTTGGAAGGCGGCGGCGTTGGTCACGGTGTCGACGCCGGCGAGGGGGGCGGCGATCAGCGTGATGGCGGAGGCCTGCACGTTGCCGCCGGCGCCAGGCGCCAGCGCGGTGGCCGGCACGTCGAGGCTCGCCACCCCGGCGGCCATCACGTAGGCGTTCTGCGTGGCGCTCCAGGCGGCGCGGGTGGGGTCGGCGGTGACGGTGAAGAGCAGCGTGCCGTCGGTGCTGCGCAGCGCGGTGCCGGGCGCGATGAGGGCGCTGCCGGTGGTGCTGTAGCGGCTGAATGTCACGATGCCTGACGCCGCCATCGCGGGCAGGCGGGTGACGCCGAAATCGCCCACCCAGCTATCGAGATCGCCGCCCGCGCTGGTCGCCGCCCTCGTGGTTTGCAGCACCTGCACGATCAGCCACTGCACCCACAGGCCGATGGAGGCGCTGGCCTCGAGGATGGCGCGGAGCGTGGAACCGGCGGTGAGATCCACCAGATTGCGCGCGCTGCCCTGCACGGCCGCCGCCGCGGCGCCGACCAGGCCGGAGAAATTCTGAAGCTGCATGTCGGCCTACCCGTTGCTGACTGTGAATGAAAGCGCCACGCTGCCGCTGGTCTCCGCGTCGGCGTAGCGCACCTGGGCGAACACGGCGCCGGCCTGATCGGCCGCGACATCGATCACCGGCTCGGGCTGGTGGGCGACCGCGTTCTCCTTGAACATCTGCCCGCGGATCACCGCCTCGATCTGCGCGGCCACCACGGGCTGGCCGACGAATTTGCCGAGGCCGGCGCCGTAGGTGGGCGCCCAGAGATAATCGCCGGGATTGGTGAGCAGGCGGCGCAGCACGCGCTGCTGGCCGTAGTCGCTGCCCATGGCGAGGGCGATGTCGCCGGACGGGCCGATCGCGAGATCGCCGCCGAATTGGTGCCAGGCGTCGGGCATTTTGGGGCTCCCAGGAAAGGAAGGAAGGAAGCGGTTCTTTTTTGAAAAAAAGAACCAAAAAACTTTTATTCACTTTATCCGGTGTTGCCCGGGGAGGCTCCGAGCAAGTCGGGAAAGTTTTTTGCTTCTTTTTTTCAAAAAAGAAGCGCTTGCTTACTTCAATCCGGCGCCGAAGTCGGCGACCCCGGCCCGCCGTGCGAGTGGGCGTCGTAGTGCTGGCGCAAGCGATCCAGCGAGCCGGCGTGGTCGTAGATGTCGCCGCTCACGTGGAGGTCTCCGACGATGCGCACGGTGCCGTCATTGGCCAGGCGCAGCGTGGTGCCGCTGGCATGGCGGAGCACGAGTTCGCCGGGCGCGGCGCTGGGCGGTGGTGCCGCCAGCGAGAAGGCGGCGCCGATGATGACGCCGTGTTCGCTGTCGCCCTCCTGGGCCAGCACCAGCACCTGGTCGCCCGGCGAGAGCGGCGCCGCCATGCCCCAGCCGGCGCCGACCCATGGGGTGAGCACGGGGAGCCAGCCGGTGAGCACGTTCTCGGGCTGCAACATCACCCGCGCGGTGGCGCGGGCGGGATCGAAGCTGGCGACCAGGGCGAAGCGGGGCTGGCCGAGGCTGCGGTCCATCGCGGTTGCGTGGAGTTTCAAGGTGTTGAGGAACTGGTCCATGCTCACTCCGTGTTATTGTTGCGGGCATGCACGGTCTGGCGGAACCCGTGGCGGCCGATGTGGCGCTCCACGCGATCGACCCAGTAGACCTGGTCGAACCCGGTGCCGGAGCCGGCGAGGCTGATGCGGCCGCGCGGCGCGATATCGAGCTCGCCGGGCATCTCCAGGCGCACCACCCGCTCATGCCGCCCGATCGCGTCAAGCCGGCGCTGGGCGAGTGCGGCGGCCTCGGAGGCGGTGAGGTTGGGCACGACGTAGACATATTGGCGCGCCCGGCTGCCGGCGCGGGTGGCGCGCTCCTCGCAGAGCTGCTGGCGCTCGGCGCTCCAGCTGCGCACCACCACCTCGATGCCGCCGGCCAGCGTCAGCGCGCGTTCGAGCCGCACCGCGGAGGCGTCGCCGAGGGAGAGCGGCAGCGGCGCGGCCTCGGTGTCGGCGGGGCGGAAGCTCAAAGTATTGCCGGTAACGAACAGGTCAAACCCCTCGATATCCGCCAGCGCCGCCAGCAGATCCCACTCCGTGGTGGCGCGGGAGAACTGGTCGAGCTGGGTGCGCTGATGGTTGCCCTCCCACAGGCGGCCGACCGGCACTTTCGTGTCCCGCACATCGGCCACCAGGCCGTGCCGCGAGGCGAGCGTGGTGGCGATTTCGGAGGAGGTCAGGTTTACGAAACTCTCGCCCCGCCGCGCCTCCATCAGCCGCGCCGAGAAATCCCGCCCCTCCAGCCGCACGACGCCAGCCATTGGATCGTATTCGACCCGATCGGCGTCCCCGGTGACGAGGCGCGCGAACCCGGCCCCGTCATCCAGCGAGGCCTGGACGTCGACGGTGATGTCCGCCCGGTCCACCAGGTCGAGCAGCGCCACCGGATCGGCGCCCACCGCGAGGCTGACCATGAAACGATCGGCGGCGAAATGGCTGTTCGCGGAGACATCCGCCTCGAACGCACCCGCCACCGGCGCCCCGTCCACCAGCACGCGCAGCCGCGGCCAACGCAGCGCCCCGCTCATCGCGCGATCACTCCGCCACCCGCCTTGGGATCGACCGGCGGCAGGCGCAACGTGACGACCCCCGAGAGCATCGGGTCCTTCAAGCCGTTCAGCGCGGCAATGCGCACCCACTGGGTGGCATCGCCAAGCTCGTCGACCGCGACACGGAAAAGCGTGCCGCCGGCTACGGTGATGGTGCGCATCTTGGGTCTCCAGGGAAGGAAGCGGTTCTTTTTTTGAAAAAAAATAACCAAAAAAACTTTTGTCACTTTGGACCGGATGCTCGCCGGCGAGCCGCACAGCAAACGGATAGAGGTTTTTTGCTTCTTTTTTTCAAAAAAGAAGCGCTTTCTTTCTTAGCTTGCTGCGTTGGCCAAGTTGCTCAGCGCCCGATTGGCATACCCAAGCGCAAAGGCCGCCTGGGCGAGCGTGCCCGCCACATCCCCCACTGATGCGAGGTCGAGATCGCCGCTGGTAGCGGCGTCGGCGGTGGCGAGGGACGTGTTGGCGGCGGTGGCGGTGGTGCTGACGGCGGCGAGGGCGGCGGCGTAGGCGGGGGTGCCGAGGCGGGTGGCGTCTTGGGTCAGCTCCATCGGGGCGCCGGCGGAGGTGAGGTCGGCGGAGACGGATTGCAGGAGGGAGATTGCGTCTTCCACCAGCCCCTCGGCTTCGTCGCGCAGCACGGCGCAGACGATGCGGTAGGGCATCCAGTTGGCGCGTTCGTAGGCAACGCTGAAGTCCTGGACAACAACGGTGTAGAGGAAGCGACCCCAGACGAGAGGCCAGGCGGCGCCTTCGGCGCGCATGAGATCGAGCAGACGGGCGCGTTCGCCGGCGTCGGCGCCGGAGAAGGTGCCGGACCAGACGATGGCGGCGTCATCGCGGCCCATGGCGTCGATGACGCGGCGGCCGCCGGGGAGGTGGTGCACGGCGAGGCGCTGCTTGCCGCCCCAAGTGATTTGGCCCGGCAGTTCGAAATCGCGGAACAGCACGGGGCCGAGGAGGAGGGTGCCGGCCATGGTCAGGCTCCTTGCAGGGCGCCGGGCCAGGACGGGCCCATGCGCGGATCGAACCCGGTGGCGCCGCCGCCGGGGCGGCTGGCTTCGCGGGCCAGGCGTTCGGACAGCCAGCGGCCGACCAAGGCGCCGTCAAGATACACCGCGCCGCCCTCGCCGCCGCCGTTTTGCGCGGGTTCGGCGGATGGCGCCATGGTGGGGAGCGCCGCGGCGAGTTGCGGCGCCAGCGCCTGGTTCGGTCCCGGCTCGATCGGTGCCGCCTGCCGGCGGGCGGCGACAGGCGCGGCCTCGGTGTGGCGGGTGGCGAGGACGGGGAGGACGACGGGGTCCGCCATGTCCGGCCGCTCCGGCGCGGGCGACCAGGGCGCGTCCTTCACCGGGGCTGCGCGCTGCACGATGCGCTCGACCAGGCGGGAGATCGGTTGCGGGCCGGGCGGCGCGGGCGGCGCCTGGGGCGCCGCCGCGGCGAGCGGCTCGGCGGTGGCGATTTCGCGCGTGTGGGACTGCGAGGTTTCGATCACCCGCTCCGTGGTGCGCGGCGGCGGGGGCGGCGGATCGGCGGCCGGCGCGGGCGGGAGTTGCTTGGCGCCCTGGGTCGCCTGGCCGATCAGCGCCGCGGCCGGGCCACTGCGCGGCAGGGCGGAGACGCCGGCGAGCATCGCCTGGGTGGCCTTCATGGTCTCGGCGATGCGGGCCATCCCCGCCGAAACGCCGTCCTCCAGCGCGAGGCGGATGCCGATGACATAGGGTTCGTCCATCATTCGCTCTCCGAAATAGCCGCCGCGACATCGGCGGCGATCGCCGGGCCGAGCGCCGCCACGATCCGGCCGACCGCCGGGTCCGGCGCCTGTCCGGCGGTGCCGAATTCGCGGGCGAGGCCGGTGACCGAGAGGCGGTCGCCGTCCACCGTCACCGCGGCACCCGTCGCCCGCAAGGCCGCCGCAAGCCGTTCCGCACCCGCGCGCAATCCGCGTTGGGCGGCTTCCATCAGCGCATCGCTCATTTTCCATCCTTCTAGCCCAGGGCTGCAAAGTCGAACACCCGTCCGTCGAGCCGGCCGAGCGCGACCACGTAGGCCAGGCGCTCCTCCGGGCTCAGCGAAAAGGCGACGTCGAAGGGCACCCCGTTCCGGCACAGATACAGGCTGTCGATCAGATCGGGGTGCTCACTCAGTTTTTTGCGATGGCCACGTCAACCGAAGCCGGGTCGCCCAGCGCCGCCGAGACGGCGGCGATCCCGGCATCGCCGAGCCGGGCCACCAGCGCCTCGATCTGCGCCTCGTTGGCCGGCATCGGCACCGGCACGTCGTCGAGCGCCGCCACCGAGCAGGCCAGCACGGCCATGCCGAGCCACATCTGGTTCTGCGCGAGCACCGGCCCCGCCGCCTTGAACAGCCTGAGCTTGTCCAGCGCCGTCAACCGCCGCAGCGCGAGCCGCCGCCCCGCCGCGTCCGTCACCTCCGGCGCCGCCTCCGCGGCGGCAATCAGCCGCGCCGAGGGGCTCAAATCCGCCGCCTGCTGCTGCCGAAGAACTCCAGCCGCTGCTTCACGCTCTGGTCGCCCTTCCAGGTGCCGGCGGAGGCGAGCTTGAACACGACGCCATCGAACTGATAAGTCGAGACCGATCCGTCCGCTTCCGTCACATACTGATACAGCGTGCCAGCCGCCACCTGGGCGCCCGAATTATACGCGGCCTCGATCTTGGCGATGAAATCATCGACGGCCGAACCGCCGCGCTCCATCTCGAAATGCCCGTCCCAGCCCTTCGGCAACTCCGCCGCCAGCTGCGTGCCGTCAATCCGATCGACCCGAACCGCCGCCGTCAACTGCCGGGCCTCGAAACCCGTGACATGCGTGAGATCAACGCGACCATACGGGCCCATCACCACCAACTGGCAGTCACGACCCACCGAGAAAACATTGGATGCCATTTGTATTTTCCCCAATTGAAGGAAGGAAGGTCTTCTTTTTCTGAAGAAAAAGAAGCAAAAAGACTTTATCCGTTGGCGGGCGGACCGGGCAACACACCGGTTTGCCGGCGATCTATTTCCTTTCGGCGTAGCTCCTGGCCATGCCGGCGCGCACGTCCATCTGGATGCCGTATTGTGG
>CAIYPH010000156.1 GCA_903928045.1 uncultured Rhodospirillales bacterium | reverse complement strand
CTTCGACTTCGACAAGGCGGTTCCGAAGAGCACCGCCGTTCTGGACAAGCAGGCCGCTTGGCTTGCCCAGTGGAAGATGAACAACGTGCAGATCGCCGGCAACGCCGACGAGCGCGGCACCAGCGAGTACAACATCGCCCTCGGTGCCAAGCGCGCCGCCGCTTCGCGCGATTACCTGGTCGCCAAGGGCGTCGCCGCTGCCCGCATCAGCACCATCTCCTACGGCAAGGATCGTCCGGTCGCCCTCGGCTCGAACGAGGAAGCCTGGTCGAAGAACCGCAACGCCATCACCTCTGTCCGCTAATAGCGGCGCGCCGGCCTCCGGGCCGGGCAGGGTATGACGAGTGGGAACCGGCAGCCTCAGGGCTGCCGGTTTCTTTTTTGCCGCACTCCCGCCGCACGCCGCGCTTATACCGCGGTAATATCGGTGGTATCTCGCGATCGCCGCTGCCCATCCGTCTCGATTCTGCTGCCTGGAGACTGCCCCATGACGTTCGCCCAGATGTTCCGCGCAATGGCGCTTGCCCTGCTCGTCCTGGCGATGCCGGTCGCCGCGCGGGCGCAGGTTGACACACGCGAAGGCATCTACCTGCAGAACCAGATCCAGGAGTTGAAGCGCGACATCCAGGGGCTGCGCGATCAGCTTCGGAGCGGTGCTGCCGGATCTTCCTCGCTCGGTGCCGCCCGCCCCTCCGCCCCGCCGCCGACCGGGGATATCACCACCGCCTTGTTGGAACGCGTCTCCCGTCTTGAGGACGAGGTGCGCCAGTTGCGCGGTCGTGCCGACGAGGAGGCCAATGAGCGCAAGCGAACCGATGACGACCTGGCGAAGCAGATCGAGGACCTCAACTTCAAGATCGACAATACGCAGGGCAAACCGGCCACGCCATCGACGTCCAAGCCGGGCGCTCCGCCCCCGGCGGCTCCCAACGTGATCGCGCCTACGCCCGCACCGGCAGGGAAACGCACCGTCGACGCGGCCATGCAGGAAGGCAATGCGGCGCTCGCCCGGCGTGACTACGCAGCCGCCGAGACCGCGGCACGCGAGGTGATTGCGGCCCCCAAATCGCCGAAGGCCTATGACGGACAGTTTCTGCTCGCCCAGGCGTTGAACGGGAAGAAGGACTTCCAGGGTGCCGCCGTAGCCTATGACGATACGTATAACCGGGCCCGAACCGGGGCTCATGCGCAAGACTCGCTCCTCGGGCTTGCCAACGCGCTCACCAATATCGGCGAAAAACGGGCGGCCTGCGCGACATTGGACAAGCTGAGAGCCGAATTCCCGACACAGCGGACCGATCTCAAGGACGGGATCGCGGCGGCACGACAAAAGGCCGCCTGCCGCTGAGTCCCGTCGGGCCCGACGAATTCGCGGCGCTGATGGCGCCGCTCGGGCCGTTCGAGCCAAAGCCCCGACTGGCTGTCGCAGTGTCGGGTGGCCCGGACAGCATGGCACTCGCAATGCTTGCGCGCGGCTGGGCCTCGGCTCACGGCGGGCGTGTGCTGGGGCTGGTGGTGGATCATGGACTGCGCCCAGAGTCCGCCGCCGAAGCTGCGCTTACGGTGGCCCGCCTCGCAGACCTCCGTATTTGCGCGGAGATCTTACCCATTGGTGCGTTGGCGGTGGGGCCGGGGCTCGCGGAGCGGGCGCGGTCTGCACGCTATGGCGTGTTGCAAGCCGAGTGTGGCAAGCGAGGTCTACTCCACCTCCTCCTCGGTCATCACTCCGCCGACCAGGCGGAAACGGTGGCGATGCGCATGCTCGCTCATAGCGGCCCGGATGGCGTCGCGGGGATGGCGGCACTCATCGAGCGCCCTCACGTGCGGCTGCTCCGCCCGTTGCTCACCCTTGCGCCCGGACGGCTGCGCGCGACGCTGCACGGAGCCGGGGTTGAATGGGTAGAGGACCCCAGCAATCGCAGCCCATCAGCGCTTCGCAATCGCATCCGCCTTATGCGCGCCGACTCGGAGGGGCAGGGGCCCGTGATCCGCGCCGCGTACACTGCCGCCGCGCTGCGCGGGCGGCAGCGAAATGTCGCGGAGGTGGCCATGGCAGATTGGTTAGCGCGGAATGTGTCAATCCATCCGGAAGGCTTCGCCGTGGTATCGCCGGGTCCGATTCATGCTGCCGCCTTTGGGGCGTTGCTACGCTGCCTGGCCGGGCGCGGCTTCCCGCCATCAGCCGGGCAGGTTGCCTCCTGGGCTTCGACGCCTCGGGCCGCTACTTTGGCTGGTGTGACAATCCGTGATGCCGGACGGCTGGCACTCGGCGGTTGGCTTATGCTCCGCGAGGCCGCAGCGATGCAGCAAGCAGTCCCGGCCCGCGATGGCGTGGTCTGGGATGGGCGGTATCGGCTGCTGTCCCAGGCCCCTCCAGGGATGACACTGGGAGCGCTTGGCGACGATGCCGCACGACTTCGCGACCGCTCCGACCTGCCCGCAGCGGTGTTGCGGACCTTGCCGGCGCTGCGTCGTGGCGAGACTCTGTTCGCCGCACCACATCTCGGTTATGCTGCAAATAGTGGCGGTTCTTCCATCAGGTTGATCTTCCATCCGGCACTTCCGGCGGCCAATGTGGGATTTGTTGTGGGTCGGGCGCTGGATTTGCGATGACGGGGATGCGAAGGGCGCAGACGCATCCCATGTATTGGGCGTGGGTCGTGGCACCTAAGCTTGGTCGACCCGAAGCGGCGAACGGGAACCCCCTGTTTCGTCGATATATTTACCCCCGCGATGCGGTTTCGCGGGATCGAGACGATGACTGACGACTGCTAAGGAATGAAATGAGCAACTTCGGCCGTAACCTGGCGCTCTGGGTGATCATCGCGCTGCTCCTCGTGGTGCTGTTCAATCTGTTCCAGCCCAGCACCGGGAAAACCGGGGCGCGGCAGGTGGCCTATTCCGACTTCATCGGTGAAGTGAACGCCGGAAGAGTGCGCGACGTCCTCATCCAAGGCCGCAACATATCTGGACAGACCGCCGACGGCGGCAGCTTCCAGACCTACACGCCTGACGATCAGAGCCTAGTTCCGCGGCTCACCGACAAGGGCGTACGCGTCAACGCGAAGCCTGAGGATGACGGGGTGAATCCCGTGCTCCACATGGTTCTGAACTGGTTCCCGATGCTGCTGCTGATCGGCGTCTGGGTGTTCTTCATGCGCCAGATGCAGGGCGGGGGCGGCCGGGCCATGGGCTTCGGCAAGTCCCGCGCCCGGCTGCTGACCGAGAAGCAGGGCCGCGTGACCTTTGATGACGTCGCGGGCATCGACGAGGCCAAGCAGGAGCTTGAGGAGATCGTCGAGTTCCTCCGCGACCCGCAGAAATTCCAGCGCCTCGGCGGCAAGATTCCCAAGGGCGTGCTGCTGGTCGGTCCCCCGGGCACCGGCAAGACGCTGCTGGCCCGCGCCATCGCTGGCGAGGCCAACGTGCCGTTCTTCACCATCTCGGGCTCCGATTTCGTGGAGATGTTCGTTGGCGTCGGTGCCAGCCGTGTGCGCGACATGTTCGAGCAGGGCAAGAAAAACGCCCCCTGCATCATCTTCATCGACGAAATTGACGCCGTCGGCCGCCATCGTGGCGCCGGGCTTGGCGGCGGT
>CAIYPH010000155.1 GCA_903928045.1 uncultured Rhodospirillales bacterium | reverse complement strand
TCGGCGGAGGAGAGCGGCCGCGTCGCCTCGTAGGCGGAGAGCAACGCGCGTGCCTTGGTGACGTTGAACGACAAGTCCTGCTCAAAGCACCAGGCATTCAGGCAGATAGCGATGTCGTAGGCGAGGATATCGGTCGCCGCGAAATAGAAGTCGATCAGCCCGGAGAGCTTGCCGTCGAGGAAGAACACGTTGTCCTGGAACAGGTCGGCATGGATATGGCCGACCGGAAGGCCCTGCGGCCAGGCGGCGAGGATGCGGCCGAGCGCGGCGGGCAGTTCGATCGAGAGGCCGGGCTGCACCTTGTCCGCCCCGTCACCGCAGCGCAGCAGCAGCGGCCGCCAGCCGGCTGGGCCGAGGGCGTTGGGCCGGGTCGCGTCATATCCAGCGCCGGCGACGTGCAATGCGGCCAGGGCGCCGCCGAGCGGGCCGCAATGCTCCTGGCGCACCCGGCGCGGCCACACGCCGGGCAGGAACGTGGTGATCGCGGCGTGCCGGCCGCACAGCATGCGCAATGCCGCCCCGTCCCGCGCCCGCACCGGCTGCGGGCAGACGATGCCCCGCCCGGCGAGATGCTCCATCAGCCCGAGGAACCACGGCAGCTCCGCAGGGTCCACACGCTTCTCGTACAGCGTGAGGATGAAGTCGCCACCAGTGGTGCGCAGCGAAAAATTGCTGTTCTCCACCCCCTCCGCGATGCCGCGGAAGGCAACCATGCCGCCGATGTCATAGTCGGCCAGAAAGGCCGCGAGTGCCTCGTCGGAAACCTCGGTATAGACGGCCATCGCTCAGTCGTACAGCGGTGCGGGGAGCTTGAAGGTGATGTCTTCGGTGGTGACGCTGCGCTCCTCGATCTGCAGGTCAAACCGCTCACGCAGACGCCCGACCAGCTGATCCACCAGAATCTCCGGCGCCGAGGCCCCCGCGGTGATGCCGAGCGTCCGCACGCCCTCGAGCTGCGACCAATCGAGATCCGCCGCTTTGGGAAGCAGAATCGCCCGCGGCGCACCGGACCGCTCGGCAACCTCGCGAAGCCGCAGCGAGTTCGACGAATTCGGGCTCCCGATCACGATCACCAACTCGCTTTCCGGCGCGATGGTCTTCACCGCGGCCTGGCGGTTGGTCGTGGCGTAGCAGATATCTTCCTTCTTCGGCCCGCGGATCTCCGGGAAGCGGGCGCGAAGGATCTCGACAATCTCGGCCGTGTCATCGACCGAGAGGGTCGTCTGGGTGATGAACGCCAGCAGCGAGGGATCGGCCGGCATCACGGCACGCGCCTCGTCGGCATTCTGGATCAGCGTCATCGCCCCCGCGGGCAGTTGGCCCATCGTGCCCTCCACCTCGGGATGCCCGGCATGGCCGATCATCAGGATATGGCACTGGTCCGGCCCGCCATCGGCGAAATGCCGCTCCGCCTCGCGGTGCACCTTGGAGACCAGCGGGCAGGTCGCGTCGAGATAGGTCAGCCCGCGGCGCTGCGCCTCGGCCGGCACGCTCTTGGGCACGCCGTGCGCAGAGAACACCACCTGCGCCTCGGCCGGCACCTCCGTCAGTTCATCGACGAACACGGCGCCCTGCTTCTCGAGCTCCTCCACCACCGTGCGATTATGCACAATCTCGTGGCGCACGTAGACAGGCGCGCCGTAGCGGCGCAAAGCCTCCTCGACTACACGTATCGCGCGATCCACACCGGCGCAGAAACCACGGGGGCCGGCCAGCAGCACCCGCAAGGCGGGCTTGTTCGTCATGTCGTTTGGCATGTTGTCCATTGAGCAGCGTCGCCGCACTATGCCTAAGCTCGCCGTCCCTAACAATGACCCCCCAACGCCCGCCCACCAGAAAGCTCGGAGTACCTGATGTCTCGTCCCGCCGTGCCCTCCAGTTCCATGCGCATGGCGGGCCGTGTCCCTCCGTCTGTCCCGGCGATTCTGTCCCTGGCGATCCTGGCCGGGTGCAGCGGCGGTCCAGAGAAATTTGCCCCGCTCTGCCCGCAGCTCAAGCTGCTGCGCGACACCGCCGATCTCACGCGCGTGCGCGGCGCCGGCACCGACGTGACGGACCTGATCGTCAACGCCCGAATCGACGCCATGCCAGCCTCCTGTTCGGAGGGGCCCAAGGGCGCGGTGAAGGCCAACATGAAGGTCGTGATGTCGGCCACCCGAGGGCCGTCCGCGACCAGCAACAAGATCACGCTGCCCTACCTCGTCACGGTGACGATGGGGGAGACCATCCTGGAGCAGCAGTATTTCGTCGCCTCCGGAGAATTCCCCTCAAACGTCGACCGCATGACGGTGACGGGCGACGAAATCGACTTCCTGGTCCCCGCCACCCCCGAGAAGCCGGCCAGCGCCTACACCATCTACGTCAGCTTCCGCCTGACCGACGCCGAACTGGCCTACAACCGCGCGCATCGCAAATAACGCCCGGCGTCGTGGGGCGCGTCACAGCGGCGGCAGCGCCAACTCGTGATGCGCTTCCTCGGAGCCCAATGCCTCCGCCTGGCGGAGCAGCCGCGTGCCCTCGGGTATGTTCTTGGGCACCCGCTCCCCCTCCCAGTACAGCCGCCCGAGGATCAGCATCGCATCGGGGTCGCCACCGGCGATGCCGCGCTTCAGCCAGGTCAGCGCGCCCGGAATATCCTGCCGCCCGGCGCGCCCCTGCAGCAGCAGCTGGCCGATTGCGGTCATCGCCTGAACATGGCCCTGCGCCGCGGCCGCCTGGAAATACTGCATCGCCCGCGAGGGGTCCTCGTGGCCGAGGATAGCCTGCAGCATGATGAACCCGGCGCGATACTGCGCATTCGCGTTCCCCTGCGCGGCCGCGCGGTCGTACCAGCCCAGGGCCTTGGTCGCGTCGATCGTGACGCCCTGACCGCCTGCCTCGTAGATCAGCCCTACCCGCACCTGCGCCTCGGCATTGCCGGCCTTCGCCGCCGGTTCCAGCCAATGCAGCGCGGCAGCGTAGTCCTTGTGCACGCCCCTTCCCGACAAATACATCACCCCGAGCGCCAGCCGCGCATCCATGTTCCCGCCATCCGCGGCGATCACATAGAGCCGCTCCGCCTCGTCCATGTCCCCCCGCGCATCCGCCGCACGCGCCTGTGCGTAGGCCTCGTCCGGCGCAGGCTTGGCCGCCGTCTCCGCCGCCGGCGGAGCGCCAAGCCCGACCGCCGCGATCTCGTTGCGCCACCCACCGCAACCGGTGAGCGCGAGGCATATCAGAAAGGGCAACAGCTTGGAGTGGGGCACACATAGCCTCATGCAATGGCGATGACGCCCTTATGCCCGATAAGCCGCGGGGTTAGAAGCACGACCCGCACCCCCGGCAATCCCAAAAACGTGACCCGCCGGTCATGCGCCCCGCCGACCCGGGCGATGCGGGGCACGCGCGTGACAGGGGGGGAATGCTGCGCTAACTGACCACTCCGTTCCCCGTTTTCCGCCCTCATCTCCGGAAGTTCGCCTGCCATGACGTCGAGCAACGATATCCGCGCCACCTTCCTCAACTATTTCGGCCGCAATGGGCACGAGATCGTGGAAAGCAGCCCGCTGGTCCCCCGCAATGACCCGACGCTGATGTTCGCCAACTCCGGCATGGTCCAGTTCAAGAACGTCTTCACCGGCCAGGAGAAGCGCCCCTACACCCGCGCCACCACCGCGCAGAAATGCGTCCGCGCCGGCGGCAAGCACAACGACCTCGACAATGTCGGCTACACCGCCCGCCACCACACCTTCTTCGAAATGCTCGGCAATTTCTCCTTCGGCGACTATTTCAAGGAACAGGCCATCCATCATGCCTGGACCCTGGTGACCAAGGATTTCGGCCTCCCGAAGGACAAGCTCACCGTCACCGTCTTCTCCGAGGACGAAGAAGCCGCCGCCCTGTGGAAGAAGCTCGCCGGCCTCCCCGAAGAGCGCATCATCCGCATCCCCACCTCCGACAACTTCTGGCGCATGGGCGATACTGGCCCCTGCGGCCCCTGCTCGGAGATCTTCTACGACCACGGCGACAAGATCTGGGGCG
>CAIYPH010000154.1 GCA_903928045.1 uncultured Rhodospirillales bacterium | reverse complement strand
TTTTTTTGGTTCTTTTTGTTCACAAAAAGAACACCCCTCTTTCAATCAAAGAGGTTCGCAAGCCGCTGCTTGATCTGATCGGCGATATAAAGCGCCAGCGCCTGAATGGTGGAGGTTGGGTTGACGCCGCCCGAGGTGGTGAACAGCGAGCCATCGACGATGAAGAGGTTTTTCACGTCGTGGGTGCGGCCCCAGCCATTCACCACGGAGCGATCCGGGTCCGTCCCCATGCGGGCGGTGCCGAGGAGGTGCCAGCCGCCGAACAGGATGGGCCGATCGACGCCGATATCGCGCGCGCCGGCGGCCTGGAGGATTTCGGAGCCGCGGGCGATGGCGTGGTTCAGCATGCGGTGGCTGTTTTCGCTGATGGTGTAGTCGATTTTCGGCGCCGGGATGCCGTTGCTGTCGCGGATTTTGGGGTCGAGGGTGACGCGGTTATGCGGTTCCGGCAGATCTTCGCAGATGGCGGCCATGGAGATGCGGCGATGCATCAGGCGGCGATATTCGTCGTGATGCTGGGCGCCCCAGGGCAGGCGGCCATAGGCGGAGGAGGAGATCGCCTCGGTGATCGGACCGATGCCGCGGCCGAACTGGTAGGAATAGCCGCGCACGAAGCCGCGCGAGGGGTCGGTCTCGTAGAACTGCATGCTCCACAGGCTGAGCGGCGGCGCGCGATTGCCGTCGAGCGGCTCGTCGGTATAGCCGTAGATGCTGGCGTAGGGGTGGAACATCAGGTTGCGGCCGACCTGGCCGGAGGCGTTTGCGAGGCCATCGGGGAAGCGGCCGGTGGCGGAATTCAGCAGCAGGCGGGGGGTGCCGATGCCGTTGCAGGCGAGGATGACGACCTCGGCGGGCTGGAACTGCTCGACCCCATCGGCGTCGAAATAGACCACTCCGGTCGCCATGCCGTCGGGGCCGGATTCGATGCGGCTGACGCGGCAATGGGTGCGGAGCTCGACGCCGGCGCGGATGGCATGCGGCCAGTAGGTGATGTCGGTGCTGGCCTTGGCGCCCTGCGAGCAGCCGTACATGCAGTGGCCGAGGTTGATGCAGGGGGCGCGGCCGTCATACTCGGTGGTGGTCAGCGTGGTGTCGGACGGCCACCAGTGCCAGCCCAGCTTGTTCATCGCCTGGGCGTAGCGGGTGCCGGATTTGCCGAGGCCGAGCGGCGGCATGGGCGGGGTGTGGGCGGGATAGGCCGGATCGCCGGCCAGGCCGGAGACGCCCATCATGCGGTCATTCTCGGCGAAAAAGGGTTCCAGCGTGGCGTAATCCACCGGCCAGTCATCGGCGACGCCGTCGAGGGTTTTCACCTTGAAGTCGGAGGGGTGCAGGCGGGGGTAGTGGGCGGCGTAGAGGATGGTGCTGCCGCCGACGCCGTTGAAATTCAGCACCTTGATGGGTGAGTTATCGTCGTTGACGGGGTAGTCGGTCGGGCGGTTGCGCTTGTTGGGCGAGGGGTGGAAGTCGCTGAACTGCCGCGCCTCCCAGTTGCGCCCGTTGGAGGGGTAGTCGGACTGCTTCATCCAGCCGCCCTGCTCAAGGCAGACGATGCAGAATCGGGGCTCCTCGTCGTTGCGCTCGTCGAGGTCGTGGATGATGTCGCTCATCGGGTCGGCCTCCGCAGGCGGCGGATCGCATCGATCTCGTCGTGCAGTTCGGCCAGTTTGGCCTCGCGGGTCCG
>CAIYPH010000153.1 GCA_903928045.1 uncultured Rhodospirillales bacterium | reverse complement strand
TTCGACTGGCTGTTCATCGACATGGAACACGGCGCCTTCTCGGTCAACGAAGCCACCCAGCTCTGCATCGCAGCCCTGCCCACCGGTGTCACCCCGATCGTGCGCGTCTGCTTCGGCGCGCTGGACGAAGCCACCCGCGCCCTCGACAACGGCGCCCTCGGGATCGTCATCCCCCATGTCGACACCCCCGCCCAGGCGAAAATGGTCGCCGACGCGCTCCGCTTCCCCCCGCGCGGAACCCGCTCCTGGGGCGGCGGGGTCGCGGTCTATGGCTACGCGCCCCCGGGGGTCGCCCAGGCGCAGGAGGAGATCAACAACGAGATCCTCGTCGTCGCCATGATCGAGACCGCCGAAGCCGTCGCCAACGCCGACGCCATCGCCGCCACCCCCGGGATCGACGTGCTGCTGATCGGCACCTCGGACCTCAGCGCGGATATGGGAATCTCCGGCCAGATCGGCCACGAGAAGGTCCAGGCCGCCTATCGCGCGGTGATCGACGCCTGCAAGAAGCACGGCAAATACGCGGGCATGGGCGGCATCTACGATGATACCTGGGCCAAGACCTATATCGGCTGGGGCGCCCAGTTCGTGCTCGGCGGTGCGGACCAGATGTTCATCATGCAGGCCGCCACCGCGCGAGCGAAGTTCCTCTCCTCGCTCGCACCCTGACGCCGGACGGCTTCGGCCGGTCACGGCAAGTTCATCGCCGAAGGCCGGCGATGGCACCGGGCCGAGCATGGTTTTCTTGGACCTTGCTCGCCGGCCTTGGTACACCATGCTCTTGCATGCAGCGCGGAGAGCCGCCACCCGCAGTTGGCCGGCTGCTGGACTTAGGGGATGACTGGGTCGATGTTCAAATTCGTGTCGCCGATCGCCCTGAACGATTGGTCCAATCTCTTCAGCACCGCCCAACCCGGCCCTGACGCGGCGGCGTCGGACCCTGGCCAGATCGTATTGTACTCACCCGACGGAGGGAGCAGCATCCTGGTCGGGTCGGCTGTGGTAGGCACCGGATCATTGGGGGTATCTGCCAGCGGAATTGCCACCTCACCCTTCGTGATCAACCTCTCGTGGGATGACAGCGTCGCCAGCGCCCCCGCCGGCTTCAAGCCGGCCGTGCTCGCCGCCGCGCAGTATCTCGAGACCCAGTTCACCGACGCCGTCACGATCAACATCTCGGTCGGCTATGGCGAGGCGTATGGAACCTCCCTCGGCTCCGGCACCCTCGGTGCCAGCGTCAGCTATCTCACCTCGGCCAGCTACCACACATTGCGCACCGCCCTCGCCAATGACGTGACGACCCTCGACGACAGGGCCGCCGTCGCCTCGCTGCCCACCACGGCGCCGACCACCGGGACGTTATGGACCACCACGGCCAACGCCAAGGCGATCGGCCTGGTGTCTGCCACCAGCACGTCGACCGACGGCTATATCGGCTTCTCCAGCAGCCTGCCCTTCACCTATTCGGGCGCGGTCGCCGGCGGAACCTATGATTTCATGGGCGTCGCGCTGCATGAGCTGACCGAGGTGATGGGCCGCGGGATGCTCACTGGCGGGACCGTTGGCTCCACGACGAACAGCTACGAGCTTATGGACCTGTTCCACTACTCCGCCGCCGGGACTCGTGACTTTTCCGCCTCCACCCCCGGTTATTTCTCCCCAGATGGCGGCACGACGAACCTGGGCGCACTCAATACCGCGTCCAATGGTGATGCGGGCGACTGGTCATCGTCGATGGGCAATGACTCATTCGATGCCTTCTCCAACGCCAATGTCACCAACACAATGTCATCGGCCGATCTGCGGGTGATGGACACGCTGGGCTGGAACCTTGCCTCCGCCGCGACGATGGTGGGGCTCACACTCTCCCCAGCGACCGGGAACGTAAGCACCGCGCGCAATGGGGCCGGACTTGGAGCCGCCACAATCTTGTCGGCGGTGAACGAAGTCGGCGGCCCTGCGACGGATACCTACAAGATGACCCTGAGCGGCACCGGTGCCGCGCTGTTCAAGATGAGCGGCACAGGGCCTACACAGTTCCTGAGGGTCGGTGCGGCTGGTTTGCCCGGAAGTGCATCTGGCACGCTCTACTCCCTCAAGATCACCGCGACCGACGTCACGCAATCGACCGCGGCGGCCAAGGTGATCGCGTCGGTCAGCCTTGCCGTGATCGGCGGAACCTCAGGCGATGATACCATCAGTGTCGCGACACTGTCGGGCGGGCTTGGCACCGCGGTCCCGACATTCGTCTATGGCCTCGATGGCAATGACGTCATCAACGCCGGCGGGCTGAGCGGCCCCCTGGTGATGGTCGGCGGCGCCGGAGCGGACCGCATGACCGGTGGAAGCGGAGGCACGGACTACATCTATGGCGCTGTCGCGGATTCCACCGCGGCCTCGATGGATGTGATCACCAATTTCCAGGCGAGCACCGATCTGATCGACCTCACCGGACTCGGCAGTGCCCTGGCCTATGCCGGCGCCATCACCGGCGGCGCCAAGCTGGCCGCGCACTCGATCGGCTGGCAGACCAGCGGTGGAAACACCTTCGTTTATGTGAATACCTTCGCCGGCGCGAGGGCGGTTACCGCGGCAAGCATGAAGATCGAACTGCTCGGCGCGGTGGCGCCAAGCGAAAGCAATTTCCTCCACCTCTGACCTGGCTCGCCATCAACGCCCGAACCGCGCCAGACCAAGCCCGGCGACAGCGACGATGGACAGGCCGCACGCCACCAGCGTCGCGGGTACGCCGATCGCACCGATCAGGCTTGGCGCCGCCAGCATCGCCATGATGGAGCCGCTCTGGTTCAGCACCATATAGGCCCGCACGGCGGCGCCGACGTCGCGGCGGGGCAGATGGATCTGGCGCAGCGTCGCGGTGGTAACGTCCTGCATCGGGCCGCCGACCGCGCTCAAAGCGGCGCCCGCGAACAGGAAGGGGAACAGCCAGGCGCCCGTCAGCGTCATGCCCACGAGCCCCATGACGATGATGCCGCAACCGAGTGTGCCGATGCCGCGAAACATCAGCCGTCCCGTCAGGGCGGGAATGCCGAGGTTGCCGACCCACAGCGTGGAGAGAAGATTCGCTCCGCCATAGGCTGCCATGATGAAGCCATAGGCCGCGAGGCCGCCGGCGCCGCCGGGGATTCGCACCCCCGCGCGTTCCACCAGGAGTGGTAACGCGACGTAGAACGCCACGAACCAACCGCCGTTCACCACCAGGTTAGCCCACATCACGAACCACAGCAGCGGATGCGGCCGCAATGCGTGGAACCCGGTGACGAGCGCCGTCAACACCCCCTGGCGACCCGCCGTTGCCGGCAGGCGCGGGCCTTTCAGCATGAGCAACGTGTTGCAGCCCGCGGAAATGACAAATCCCCCCGCGGCCAGCGCCACCAGGGCGGAGAGCGGGAGTGTCGCGATGCCGACCAAAGCGGGGCCCAGCATGCGCGCCAGCCGATCGGAAATATCGGCCAGCGCGTTGGTCGCCGGCAGATCCTCGGCGGCCCGCACGATTCCAGGCAGCACCGTCTGCATCGCCGGACGATACAGCGCCATCGCCGCCATCATCAGGAAGGCGGCGAGGAACAGCGTCCAGCCGACGGGCGCGCCCGCCACGGCCCAGATCGCCGCCGTCATCCCCAAAGTGAATACCCTGAGCAGGTCGGCGGCGACCATCATCCGGCGATGCTCGATCGTCTCCACCCAGCCGCCCAGCAGCAGCGCGACCATCAGCATTCCCGACGCCTGAACGGCGGCGAGGTATCCCGCGCGCTCCCCCAGAACGGTGACACCGGTCCAGCTCAGCACCACGCTGAAGGTCTGATCGCCGAGCGAGGCGAGCGACAGGCCGCCCCACAGCAGCGTGACCGCCGGGTTGCCGAGCGGGCGGAGGAGGCGGGGTATCAGGTGCGCCGCGTCCAGTCCGCGAGCGCGATGCGTGGCAGATCGAAGCGGTCACGCGTGCGGCTGTACCAGCCGGCACCGTGCAGGCGGCCGATCAGATCGAGCTTTTCGTTGTCGATGTAGCAGCGCTCAGCGTTCAGCACCGCGTCATCGCGCACATGGACCGCCAGCACCTTGCCGATCACCAGCGTGCGGTCCACCCCGAGATCGATGTTCATGAACCGCTCGCACTCGAGGGCAACCGGGCTCTCGGCGATGCGGGGCACCTTGATCTTGCTGCTGGGGACCGTGGTGAGCCCGGCCTCGGCGATTTCGTCGACGCCGGAGGGGAAGTCGATGGCGGTGATGTTCATCGCCTCGGCGTTGGCGTCGGAGACCATGTTGACGACGAACTGGCCGGTTTCGCGGATATTATTGCCGGTGTCCTTGGCGTCACCCGGCCGACGGCCGCCGATGCCGATGATCACCAGCGGCGGATCGCCCGAGACCGCATTGAAAAAGGAGAAGGGGGCGGCGTTGACGAGGCCGTTGGCGTCCTGCGTCACCACCCAGGCGATAGGGCGGGGGCCGACGGTGGAGACCAGCAGCTTGTAGCGGTCCTGGGCGGAGATCGAGTCGAAATCGAACAGCATGTCACGGCTCCCGTGCCGAAGTTTCGCGGCAGACATGGGCCGGGCGGCCGGCGCTGTCCATATCGACGCATGCGTGAAGCGAATGCATCGCGTGCATTCCTCGATGCCCACGATCCGGTTTACCGGCGCTTAAGCCTCCCATGAAAGCCTTGCGTGACCTTGGGAGAGTTCCTGATGAACTGGCTGCGCAATCTTTCAATCGCCGGCAAGATCTCGCTCGCCGCGGCAGCGACCTTGGTGCTGGTGGGCGTGCTGGCGTTCACGGCGATGTCGGCGCTGCAAACCCTGCGCGGGCTGGGGGAGAGCACGCAGCGGTTCCATTCTGCCGCGCGGGACGCCAGTGGCGCCCTGCTCGCGGCGCGGGCGGCGCAGCTTGCGGCGCTCGATCTCCAGTTCCAGCAGACGCTCTCGCGCGTTGAACAGTCACGCGATGCCGCGCAAACCCAGGGTGAGCGGGTGGAGTCGGCGCTTGACCAAATCGCCGAGCAAGGCGGCGAGGCCACACGGGCGCAGATCACCCGCACGAAGGAGAGGCTGGCAGACTACATGAAGGCGGTATCGCGGGCGGCCGAGCTGCGTGGCGCGATGCTGTCCGAGCGGGACAACACCTTCAGCACCGTGCAATCCCGGTTCGACACCGCCATTGCCGCCGTCCGGCGGGACCTGGCACTGGAGGACCTGATGCCATCCGAAATCGAAGAGATCCAGGAACACATCCGCCAGTACCAGCTTGCTTTGCTGAATATGCGCGACGCGACCAACCTGTTCCTCGCGACCGGCGACAACACGCTCTCCGAGCGTGTCCGGGCGGCCGATCAGTCGGCTGAGACGCATTTGCCATCCATTCTGCGCGCGCGCATTTCCGATGACTTCCGCGAGGGAGTGGACGACATGGCTGCGGCGGCGCTGAAGATGCGCCAATCCGCCCATCGCC
>CAIYPH010000152.1 GCA_903928045.1 uncultured Rhodospirillales bacterium | reverse complement strand
GTTTTTTGGTTCTTTTTGTTCACAAAAAGAACACGCTTCCCTTCCGCCCCTACGTCACCGGCGCCGGATTGAACAGCGCCAGCGCGTTGGCGATCCCCCAGCGGTCCGACCATGGCTTGATGCGGCCGGAGGCGGTGTCGAGGATGAGGCGGAACAGGTCCCAGCCGGTTTCTTCGATGGTGGCGCCGCCGGTAGCGATGCCGCCGGCGTCGAAGTCGATGAGGTCGTGCCACCGGCGGGCGAGGACGGAGTTGGTGGCAACTTTGATCACGGGGGCGGCGGCGAGGCCGTACGGGGTGCCGCGGCCGGTGGTGAAGACTTGCAGGCCGATGCCGGAGGCGAGTTGCATTGTGCCGCAGATGAAGTCACTGGCAGGGGTGGCGGCGAAGATCATGCCTTTGCGGGTGGGCCGTTCGCCGGGCGCGAGGACTTCGACGATGGGCGCGGTGCCGGATTTGACGATGGAGCCGAGGGCTTTTTCGACGATGTTCGAGAGGCCGCCGGCTTTGTTGCCGGGGGTGGTATTGGCCGAGCGATCGGCGCCGCCGCGGGCGAGGTAGGCGTCGTACCAGGCCATTTCGCGCACCAGGGCGTCGGCGACGGTGTCGTCGGCGGCGCGGGCGGTGAGGAGGTGGATGGCGTCGCGGACCTCGGTGACTTCGGAGAACATGACGGTGGCCCCGGCGCGCACCAGCAGGTCGGCGGCGAAGCCGAGCGCGGGGTTGGCGGTCATGCCGGAAAAGGCGTCGGAGCCGCCGCATTGCAGGCCGATCACCAGGTCACTCGCCGGGCAGGTTTCGCGGGTGCGGCGGTTGAGGATGTCGAGACGGGCTTCGCACATGGCGTAGATGGCCTCCACCATGGGGCCGAAGCCTTCGAAGGCGGCATCCTGGAGGCGCATCACGTCGGTGGGCGGGGCGCCGGGGCCGAGCAGGCGCTCAGGGATGAGCTTTTCGCAGCCGAGGCCGACCACCATGGCCTGGCCGCCGAAATTGGGGTTGCGGGCGAGGTTTTGCAGGGTGCGGATGGGCACCACGGCATCGGGCGCGTCGATCGCCACGCCGCAGCCATAGGTATGGGTGAGGGCGACGACGCCATCGACGTTGGGGTAGCGCGGCAGCAATTCGCGGCGCACGCGTTCGAGCGCGAATTCGACGGTGCCGGCGACGCATTGCACGGAGGTGCTGACGGCGAGCACGTTGCGGGTGCCGACGGAGCCGTCGGGGTTGCGGAACCCCTGGAAGGTATAGCCCTCGAGCGGCGGCAGCGGCGCAGGCGGATTGCCGCGCGGCAGGGCATCGAGGGCCGGCGCCTCGGGCATGGCGAGTTTCGCCTCGGACACCCAGGCGCCGCGCGGCAGGTCCTGCTTCGCGGTGCCGATCACCGCGCCGTAGCGCCGCACGGCGGTGCCGGCCGGGATGTCGGAGAGCGCCACCTTGTGGCCTTGCGGCACGCGGTCGAGCAGCGTGAGGCCGCAGGGGAACACCGTGCCGGCGGGCAGGCCGAAATCACTGGCGACCACGGCGACATTGTCGGCCGGGTTGAGCTTGATGTAGCGCGGCGCGGCGGGGGCGATGGTATCGGGCATGGCGGGGGCTCCGGTGGTCTTCCCCGCTTTATCCGGCCGCGAAGCTCTGCACCAGAGAGCCGGCGATCAACCGCCAGCCATCGACCATGACGAAGAAGATCAGTTTGAACGGCAGAGAGATTGCATTGGGTGGCAACATCATCATGCAGAGGCTCATCAGGATACTGGCCACCACGAGATCGATCACCAGGAACGGCAGGTAGATCATGAAGCCGATCTCGAAGCCGCGCCGTAGTTCGCTCACCAGGAAACCCGGTACCAGCGCCCGCCACGGGACGTCATCGGGCTTGGCGAGATCGACCTTTGCGCTGTCACCGTGCGCGAGGTCGACAAAAAGTTGCAGGTCGTCCGGGCGGGCATTGGCCAGCATGAAGCCGCGAAAGGGCGTGACGGCGAGCTTGAAGCCTTCCATCTCGCCGATCTTGCCCTCGGACATCGGCTTGATCCCTGCGGTCCAGGCCTGGTCGAACACCGGCTCCATGACGTTGAAGGTGAGGAATAGCGCCAGCCCCACCAGCACAGTGTTGGGCGGCACGCCCTGAAGGGCCAGTGCGCTGCGCAGGATCGACAAGGCGATGATGATGCGGGTGAAGGCGGTCATCATCACCAGCAGGCTGGGGGCGAGTGATAGGCCGGTGATCAGGGCGGAGAGTTGAACCAGCCGTGAGGTTGCACCCGCGCCGCCATTGGCGCCGAGATCGATACTGACCGACTGCGCGATGGCCGGAGCCGCGACCAGGCAGAGCCCGAATGCAGCGAGCAGTAGCGCGATGCGCCGGCTCATCTCGCCGAGACCGATGCTTCGGTCTCCCAGCGATCGAGGACGACATCGCCGCCGCCGCCAGTCAGCACCAGGATGTTCACGTGACCGCGGCGGATCTGGCAGAGCGCGCGGCGCCCGTCGAGCCGCGTTCGTGCGACCACGGCGAACTCCGCCGTGGCGAGTGCGGCAGGCCGCCAGCCAGTTCGGCGCACCAGGAAGGCGGCGAGCGCGGCCAGGGCGAGGACGAAGGCGAGAGAGGGAAGGGCTGTCAGCATTTTGCTTCGCCTGGTCAGAGGATCAGGCGGAGGGCGGCCCGCCGAGGTCGCGCTCCAGCAGGTCGATCTCGGTCTCGAGGCATTTCAGCCGATCGCGCAGCTTCCGTCCTTCGACCAGCGGGAGATCGAGCGCGCGGGCGCAATAGACTCCGACCATGTTGTCGATCCCGGCAAGATCGATCGGCCGCTGCGCCGCCGCCAAGGCCCGCGCGGTGCGAACCATCGCCACGAGGCCGTCGCCAAGCTGCTCGACCGCAGCCGTGCATGCTGCATCACTGCCCGCAAACCAAACATCGCCATCCATGCGCGCTCTCCGATCGATTGCGCGCATGCTGACGTCCAGAAATGAACACTTCCCTAATCGCCCGCATCGGCCTTGCAGGCACGTTAAGGCTTTGCTCATCCTTTCCGGCCATCCTCGCCGCAGCCGCCCAATCCTGGGCCCAAGCAACCGAGGGTGTCGCGATGTTCAGCCAGATCCCCATTTTCCAACTTGCGGAAAGCCGCCTGGCATGGACGGGTGCGCGGCAAAAGGTGCTCGCCCAGAATATCGCCAACATCGATACGCCCCATTGGGTGAGCAAGGACGTGGCACCGTTTGCCGCCAGTCTGAAGCGCGCCGCCGGCAGCGGCCCAGCCTTGCCGATGATGCGCACGGATGACAGCCATCTCGCGCCGTCGGGCGGCGGGGAATCATCGGCCAGAGTCAACCGCGGTGAGCGCGCCCCCGACGGTAACTCGGTGTCGCTCGAAGACCAGCTGACCCGCATCGCCGAGACCGATTCAGCGCATGAACTGACATCGGACATCTACCGGAAATATCTCGGCATGTTCCGTACCGTGATCGGCCACTAGCCCCATGCGTCCAGAGATTGGTGACGAAGGACACGCGTGATGGATATGGATACCGCCCTGGCGATCTCGGCCCGCGGCATGCAGGCGCAGACGATGCGGCTGCGCGTCATCGCCGAAAATCTCGCCAACCAGGACACCACCGGAAGCAGCCCCGGCGCGCAGCCTTACCGACGAAAGACGATCACCTTTGCCAACGAGATGGACCGCAACCTCGGCGTCGATCTCGTCAAGGTCCAGCGGATCGGGCAGGACAAGTCCGAGTTGCCGCTGCGATACGATCCTGGCCATCCCGCCGCGGATGCCAACGGCTATCTGCGCACGCCCAACGTCAACTCGATGATCGAAATCATGGATATGCGTGAGGCGCAGCGCTCCTACAGCGCCAATCTCGCCGTGATGCAAAGCGCGCGGGGCATGATTTCGCGTACCATCGAAATGCTGAAGTAGGCGGGATGGCAATCCCGCTCCTCGTTGTCCGCCCATCAGACAGCCCCGCCAGGCTGCCCGGTGCGGGCGATGGCGCCGCCTCGGCTGGCTCCGGATTTGGTGACGCGCTGCGCCAGGCAATCGAGGGCAGCATCACCGCCGCTCAAAGCGCGGAGACCAAGTCGACCGCGGCGATCGCCGGCTCCGGTGACCTGACGGATGTAGTCACCTCGCTCTCCAAGGCGGAGCTGACGTTACAAACCGCGATGGCGATCCGCGACCGTGTCGTCCAGGCCTATCAGGATGTCCTCCGCATGGCGATCTGACGACGATCGCCGCAACTCCGGGAGCACAAAAGGTGCAGGAAGAAGAAATCATGCTGTTGTTACGTGACAGCATCCTCGTCGCGGCCAAGCTGGTCGGCCCACCGCTCGGCGTTGCCCTGACGATCGGCGTGATCATGTCGCTGGTCCAGGCGGTTACGCAGATCAACGAGCAGACGCTGGTTTTCCTGCCCAAGGTGGTCGCGATCTTCGCCACCATGGTGCTGCTCGGCTCATTCATGATGTCCACGCTCGGCGACTTCACACGCGGGGTGATGCAGCGCATCGCCAGCCTTGGTAGCGTCTGAGCCGGGATGGCCGACCTCGCCATCATGCTCGATGCCTATGCGCTGGGGTTCGTGCTGGTGCTGTGCCGGGTCGGGTGCGCCGCGATGCTGCTGCCGGGGATCGGCGAGGCGGAACTGCCGATGACGGTGCGCACCGCCATTGCGCTGTGCTTGACGGTGCTGCTGCTGCCGGTGCTGCTGCCGATCATCCCCAAGCCTCCCAGCGGGCCGGTGGAGCTGGCGGCGTTGGTCGTGGGCGAAATTGCGGTCGGGCTTTGGATGGGTTGGCTGGTCCGGATCGCCGTGCAAATCCTACCAGTGGCCGGTCAGGTTTTGGCCTCCATGATGGGTCTCACCAACGTCATCGAGCCTGATGCCGAGCTGGGCGGGCAGAGTTCGGCCATTTCGCACGCATTTGCCCTGGCGGCGCCAGTGCTGATCCTCGCCGGGGACCTCCACGAGCTACCGCTGCGCGCGCTTGCACACAGCTATGAACTGATCACCCCCGGCGCCAGGCTGTTCTCCGGCGACGCCATCGCGGTGGCACTTGGCGCGCTCGGCGCCGGTTTCGATACCGTGCTCCGCCTCGCCGGCCCGATCGTTCTGGCCGGCATTTTGTGGCAGGTCTGTCTCAGCCTGCTGAGCCGCCTTGTGCCGCAGTTGCAGGTCTACTTCGCCGCCATGCCCGGCCAGATCGCCGGCGGGCTGCTGCTGCTGGCATTGCTCGGCGGTGGAATCCTGCAATCCTGGCTTGAACATGTGCGCGCCGCCTTTCTCCAGGCGGGAGCACTCTGAGCATGGCGGATACCGATGATCGCACGGAATCACCGACCCAGCGCCGCCTCGATATGGCGCGCGCCGAGGGCCAGGTCGCCGTTTCGCGAGACTTGGTGAGCTTCGCAATTCTCGGCCTGTGCGGTCTCTATGCCTCCTATCAGGGGCCAGACGTCGCGCGGCGGATCGGCGCCACGCTGGCCGGCTTTCTGTCCGGCGCGCATGAAACTTCAGCGACCGCGGCGCTTGACGCCGGGCTGCACGCCGCCTTCGCCACCGCGTTTCCCTTCCTCGCCGTCACCTGCGCGGCGGCGGCGGCGGCGACCCTGCTGCAGACCCGCTTCCTCATCAACCTCGGCGCCATGCGCCCGAAGGTCTCCAGGCTGGATCCCCGCCCGCGCCTCGCTCGGCTGTTCGGCTTCGCTGCCTTGATCGAGGCCGGTCGCGCCGCCCTCAAGCTTGGCGTCGTCATCGCCGGCGCGGTGACCGCGTTCCTCGCCCTCCTGCGCCAGTTGCCCACGGCGTTGTCATGGAGCGTCGCCTGGCTCAATCATGAGATCCTCGGCGCCATCCTGCGCGCCGTCAGCGGCGTGCTGGCGGCCTTTTTCATCGTCGTGGTGCTCGATGTCGCGGCCAATCAGTGGCAGCACTGGCAGCGCCTGCGCATGAGCCGCTCGGAAATCCGCGACGAGCACCGCGACATGGAAGGCGACCCCCTTATCAAGCGCCGCATCCGGCAGTTGCAGCAGACACGCGCCCGCCGGCGCATGATCGCCGCGGTGCCGCAGGCCACCGTGGTGCTGGTTAACCCGACGCACTATGCAGTAGCGCTTGCCTATGATCGGAATAAGAATGAGGCGCCCCGAGTCGTGGCTAAGAGCCTGACCGGAAAAGAGGTTGAGTGATTTCAGTTGGTTGTGATTCCGTAGGTTTGCGAGACACGACGGAGCCACTGATGCCCTGGACTGAAATCACTCGCCCGCAGTATCAGCGGGTGTCGGACCGGTATGCAAGC
>CAIYPH010000151.1 GCA_903928045.1 uncultured Rhodospirillales bacterium | reverse complement strand
TTTTTTTGGTTCTTTTTGTTGCACACTTCCGTTTTCGATTCCGCGGTTCATGGCATCAACGCGACCCAAAAATTCGAGTTCTCAAGTGAACGGAGTAAAAAAGACTTTCTGTTCCGTTCCATGCCGTTGGCGTACGGAGGGGGGATGGTGGGCCGCGGTACGCGGCAAAGGGGGATAAAAGTTTTTTGCTCCTTTTTTTCAAAAAAGGAGCGCTTGCCTTGCTTTGCCTTCCTCCGTCCCTGGACGGCGCGCGGCGACGCGTCGATACTTCCGGGCAACAGGGAGATGGCGGATGAAGATCACCGATATCAAGACGTTCCTGATGCAGGCGGGTTCGCCGCCGAATTCGGGCGCATGGGCGGCGAATTTCGACACGATCGCGACGGGGTGGCGGAACTGGCTGTTCGTGAAGGTCTACACGGACGAGGGGATCACCGGGGTTGGCGAGTGCAGCGGCTGGCCGCGGGTGATCGAGACGGCGGTGCAGGACCTCAAATCCATCCTGATCGGGGAGGACCCGCGCAACATCGAGCGGCTGTGGCAGAAGATGCAGGTGGCGATCATGGGCCACGGCATGTCCGGCGTGGTGGGCGCGGGGGCGATGACGGGCATCGACATGGCGCTGTGGGACATCAAGGGCAAGGCGCTGAACACGCCGGTATGGAACCTGCTGGGCGGCAAGATGCGCGACAAGGTGCGCATCTATGCCCATGCCTCGACGCCGGAGGTGGCGTTGCAGTTGAAGGCGCAGGGGGTGACGGCGATCAAGGCCGGCGGGTTGAAGGACCCGGTGCGGATGCTGGAAGGGCTGCGCGCGGCGATCGGCGAGGAAATGGACCTGATGGTCGATCTGCACGGGCCGCCATGGCTGACGACGGCGGACGCGATTGCGTTGGGGCGGCGGCTGGAACCGCTCGGGCTGATGTTCATGGAGGACCCGGTGGCGCCGGAGCAGACGGACAGCTACGCGCGCATTCGCGACGCGGTGGCGATTCCGCTGGCCGCCGGCGAGCGGCTGGCGACGATCTGGGGGTTGCGGCCGCTGATCGAGCGGGACCTGGTGGACGTGGTACAGCCCGATACCGGGCGGGCCGGCGGCATCACCCAGATGAAGAAGATCGCCGCCATGGCGGAGGCGCACGGCATCATGTTCGCGCCGCATTCGGGCTCGCTGGGGCCGATCGCGGAATATGCGGCGCTGCACTTGATGGCGGCGATTCCGAATGCGCTGATGCTGGAGCGCGTCGAGATCGACTGGGCGGGACGGCCGACGGTGATCACGCCGGCGCCGGTGACGGTTGACGGGCATATCGCGGTGCCGGATGCGCCGGGGCTCGGGGTGGATATCGTGGAGGCGGAGGTGGCGAAGTACCCGTCTTCGCGCAATGTCGGGCTGGGCAAGGGGGATTACGCGGCGGGGACGGCGGAGGAATACGTTTATGTGCAGTCGCGGCTGGGGCGGCGGCGCTGGCTGGCGGGGGAATAGACCCGGGCTTGCGCGCGTCGTTCGTTGACGGCACGATAACGGGCACGCGGTTTTCCGCCACTGGCGGGAGGCGCGGCGAAACGGGAGAACAACATCAATGATGGGGCTGGTGCGCCTCGCTTTGCGGCGCCCTTATACGTCTGCGATTACCGCGTTCATCATCATGCTCGGCGGCGCCATGTCGCTGACCCGCATGATCGTGGACATTTTCCCCATCATCGACATCCCCGTGGTGTTGGTGGCCTGGAACTATGGCGGGCTGCCGGCGGAGGAGATGGAACGGCGCGTGGTGCTGGTCGCCGAGCGCTCGTACACGCAGAACGTCGATGGCGTCGACAAGATCGAGAGCCAGTCGATCGCCGGCACCGGGATCATCAAGATCTACTTCCAGCCCGGCGCCAATCTTGGCGCCGCGATGGCGCAGATCACCGCGGTGAATAACCAGGCGCTGCGCGTGATGCCGCCGGGCATGACGCCGCCGGCGGTGCTGCCGTTCAACGCCTCCTCGGTCGGCGTGATGCAGATGACGACGTCGTCCAAGACGATGTCGGAGCAGAATATCGTCGACTACACGTTCAACTTCATCCGCCTCAAGCTCTACACCGTGCCGGGCATCGCGCTCTCGGCGCCGTATGGCGGCAAGGGGCGGCAGATCATCGTCGATCTCGATCCGTCGCGGATGGCGGCCAAGGGCGTGGCGCCCAACGACGTGGTGCTGGCGCTGCAGGCCTCCAACGTGATCGTGCCGGCGGGCGTCGCGCGGATGGGCGAGCGCGAATACAACGTGGCGATGAATTCGAGTCCGTCGGCGGTGGACCAGTTCGCCAATTTGCCGCTGGTGGTGCGCAACGGCATCACCGTTACGCTGGGCGACGTCGCCAAGGTGGGCGACAGTTACGCCAACCAGACCAACGTGGTGCACGTCAACGGCGAACGCGCGACCTATGTGACGATCCTGCGCCACTCCGACGCGTCGACGCTGGCGGTGGTGGAGGCGACCAAGGCCATCCTGCCGGAGATCAAGGCCGCGGCGCCGGACGGGCTCGATATGAGCCTCGATTTCGACCAGTCGGTGTTTGTGTCCTCGGCGATCCACAACGTGCTGGAGGAGGCGTTGATCTCCTCGATCCTGGTGTCGCTGATGATCCTGGTGTTTCTGGGCTCGTGGCGGAACATGGTGATCGTGTCGGCCTCGATCCCGCTGTCGATTTTCGCCGCGATGGCGGGCCTGTTCGCGACGGGCCAGTCGATCAACCTGATGACGCTGGGCGGGCTGGCGCTGGCGATCGGCCTGCTGGTGGATAACGCCACCGTGGCGATCGAGAACATCCACCGCAACCAGTCGCTGGGCAAGACGCTGACGATTGCCATTCTGGATGGCTGCGGCGAGGTGGTGACGCCGCTGACGGTGGCGACGCTGGCGATCTGCATCGTGTTTTTCCCGGTGTTCCTGCTGACCGGGCCGGCGCGGTTCCTGTTCATCCCGCTGGGGATCACGGTGGTGCTGGCGATGCTGGCCTCCTTCGTGCTGACCTTCACGGTGGTGCCGACGATGGCGCGGATGATGCTGACCGAGCATCACGGCGAGCCCACGGGATTCGCGGCCTGGTTCGAGCGCGTTTTCGCCCGGCTGAGTGACGCCTATGCTGGCGCGCTGTCGGCTTGCCTGCGCAACCGCGGCTTCGTGGTGGTCTGTTTCTTCGTGCTGCTTGGCACCAGCCTGGCGGTGGCGACGGTTGCGGGGATGGACTTCTTCCCGACCGCGGACGTCGGCATCATCAAGCTGCATTACCGCGCGGCCACCGGCACCAGGCTAGAGGTGACGGAGGACAAGGTTCTGGCCGTGCAGGCCAAGATCCGCGAGATCATCGGCAATGACGAGATTCAGACCATCAATGACGTGATGGGGGTGCCGTTCGCGTCCAATCTCGCGATGCTGCCGTCGGACAACGTGACCAGCGCGGATGCCGAGATTCTGATCCAGTTGAAGAAGGGGCACAAGCCGAGCGTCGACCATGTGCGCGCCATGCGGCAGAAGCTGCCCGAGGCGTTCCCGGGCGCGGTGTTCTATTTCCAGACCGCCGATATCGTCTCGCAGGTGCTGAATTTCGGCCTGTCCGCCCCGATCGACATCCAGATCACCGACCCGAATTTCAATCGCTCCTTCCTGATCGCGCAGAAGCTGCTGGTGGAGATCGCGAAAATCCCGGGGGTGGTGGATCCGCATATCACGCAGGTGCTGGACTACCCGACGCTGCAGATCGAGGTGGACCGGCTGCGCGCGGCGGGGCTCGGCATCACCCAGCGCGACGTGTCGAACAACCTGCTGGTGTCGCTGTCGTCGTCCTCGCTGGTGGCGCCGTCCTACTTCCTCAACCCCGTCAACAACGTGAACTATTTCGTGGCGGTGCGGCAGCCGATGGAGGCGATCCAGACGGTCGATGACCTGATGGATCTGCCGATCAGCCAGCCGCAGATTGCCGTGCCGACCACGGTGGCGAGCCAGTTCTCGACGATGACCTACGCGGCGATGCCCAATGCGCCGGTGACCCGCATGTCCGATGTGGCGACCATCCGGCCGCGCACCTCGTTTGCCACCATCAACCACCTGTCGGTGCAGCGCGTGATCGACGTGGCGGCCAATGTCGACGGGCGGGATCTTGGCGCGGTTTCGGCCGATATCCGCAAGGTGATCGCGGAGGCCTCCAAGGGCCTGTCGCTCGCCACCCATATCGACCTGCGCGGGCAGCCGGAGGTGATGGATACCTCGTTCCGCAACCTCGCCCAGGGCCTGGTGATCGCGATCATCCTGGTCTACGCGCTGCTGGTGGTGCTGTTCCAATCCTGGGTCGACCCCTTCATCATCATGATGGCGGTGCCGGGTGCGCTGATCGGCATCATCTGGATGCTGGTGCTGACGGGGACGACCATCAACGTGGAATCGCTGATGGGCACGATCATGACGGTGGGTATCTCGGTGTCGAACTCAATCCTGGTGGTGAGCTTCGCCAATGACGTGCGATCCCGCCATGGGGTGAGCCCATTCGAGGCGGTGGTCGCCGCCGGGCGGACCCGGTTGCGGCCGATCATGATGACGGCGCTGGCAATGATCCTCGGCATGATCCCGATGGCGATCGGTGCCGGCGAGGCGGGCGAGCAGAACGCGCCGCTCGGGCGCGCGGTGATCGGCGGGCTGGTGGCGGCGACGATCGCCACACTGGTGATCGTGCCGATCTTCTACACGCTGCTGCGCCGCAAGCCGCCGCGGCTGCATGAGCTGGATTCGAAATTCGCCGAGGAATCGGCCGGCGCTGACGCGCATATGGCCAAGGGATAGACCATGATGGAACCGACCCCCGTCAATCCGAGGCAGCGGAGCTTCGGGCTCTACGTGATCGGCGTGCTCCTGCTCGTGGGCGCCGGCATCGGCACGCTCTACTTCATGCGCGCGAGTTCAGCCGGGCTGATCAGCGCCAAGGCGGCGCTGGAGGACGAGGCGGCGCGCGGGCCGCGCGTTGTGGTGGCGCCGGTGATCAAGGGGCCGGAGTTCCGGCAGATCCAGTTGCTCGGGGATGCCAAGCCCTTCGTGACCGCGACGCTGTTCGCCAAGGTGAGCGGCTACGTGAAATCCGTCTCGGTCGACAAGGGGGACATGGTGAAGGCCGGGCAGGTTATCGCCGAGATCGAGAGCCCCGAGTTGGAGAGCCAGTATCAAAGCGCGGTGGCCGATCTCGACTACAAGCAGCGCCTCGCGGTGCGGCAGCGTGAACTGCTGAAATCCGGCACGTTCTCGGTCCAGACGGTCGAGCAGACCGAAGCCAATCTGCGGATGGCGCAGGAGAGCGTGCGCAACCTGAACACCATGCGCACCTACCAGGTGCTGCGCGCGCCCTTCGACGGCACCGTGGTTGCCCGCTTTGCCGACCCCGGCGCCCTGATGCAGGCGGCGACGACCAACCAGGCGAGCTCACTGCCGGTGATCCAGCTCGCCGACAACTCCAAGCTGCGCATCGGCGCCTATGTGGAACAGCGCGACGTGTCGGCCGTGCATATCGGCGATGAGGTCGAAATCGTCGATGCCGCCAACGCCGATCGCAAGCGGAAGGCGAAAATCAGCCGCACCGTCGGCACGCTAGACCCGCGCACCCGCACCCTGCTGATCGAGATCGACCTTGAAAATCGCGATGGCTTCCTGGTGCCCGGCAGCTTCACCTATGCCAATCTGCGCGTCCCCGTGGCGAGCTTCGCGCAAATCCCGGTGGCGGCGCTCAACCAGCGGGGCGGCACCGCGCAGGTCGCGGTGGTCGGCGATGACGCCACGGTGAAATTCCGGCCCATTCGTATCTCATCCACCGATGGCATCCTCATCAACGTCGCCGAGGGCGTGAAGCCGGGTGAAAAAGTCGCCCTCAACGTCCCCAACGAAGTCACCGACGGCACCAAGGTGCGGCCCTCCGCGGCGCGGTGAGGCTCGACGGGCGGGCAGGGAGCAAGGCCAGGGGCAGAGCCCTGGCCATCCTTCTACCCGCCTGTCGGAACGTGCTACGCCCCGGCGAGGGTCATGCTGTCGATACGGATGGTGGGGGCGTCGGTGCCGCGGCGGAAGCGGAGGTCGTTGGCGGGCGTCAAGGCAGCGAACATCTCTTGGAGGGTGCTGGCGAGAGTGATTTCGGCGACGGGTTCGGCGAGTGCGCCATCGCGGATCATGAAGCCGGCGGCGCCGCGGCTGTAGTCGCCGGTGAGGCCGTTGATGCCCATGCCGATGAGCTCGGTGACATAGATGCCTTCCTTGATGTAGGCCATCAGCTCGGCGGGCGTGAGGCTGCCTGGCGTGAGATAGAGGTTGGTGGTCGAGGGCGAGGGCGGGCCGGAGGTGCCGCGGGCGGCGTGGCCGTTGGTGACCAGGCCGAGCTGCCGGGCGGAGCGGCTGTCGAGCACCCAGGTTTGCAGCACGCCGTCCTCGACGAGGGTGAGGGGTGCGGTTGGGACACCCTCGGCGTCGAAGGGGCGCGAGCGTAGGCCGCGGCGGCGACGCGGGTCGTCGATCACGGTGATGCCCGCGCGGAACAGGCGCTGGCCCATGCGGTCCTTGAGGAAAGTGGTGCCGCGGGCCACCGAGGCGCCGTTGATGGCGCCGGCGAGGTGGCCGAGCAGGCCGGCGGAGACGCGCGGATCGTAGATCACCGGGTATTGGCCGGTCTTGACGCGGACCGGGTTAAGCCGGGCGATGGCGCGTTCGCCGGCGGAGCGGCCGATGATGGCGGCGTCCTCGAGGTCGGCGTAGTGCACGGTGGAGGTGTAGTCGTAGTCGCGCTGCATCCCCGTGCCGGTGCCGGCGAGCGCGGTGGCGGAGAGCGAATGGCTGGTGCGGCTGTAGCGGCCGGCGAAACCGGCGGAGGTGATCAGGGTGATGTCGGTGCGGCCGTAGCCGGCCTCGGCACCCTCGGAGTTGGTGATGCCGGGGACCGCGAGCGCTGCCTCCTCGGCGGCGGCGGCGCGGGCGACCAGCGCCTCGGCGGAGGGCTCGGCGGGGTCATCGAGGTCGAGATCGGCCGTCGTGGCCCGGGCCTCGGCGGCGAGGCCGCCATGCGGGTCGGCCGGCACGACGCGGGCCATCGCCACGGCGCGTTCGGCGAGTGCCGCGAAGCCGGCCGGGTCGGCGGTCGAGGAGGCGGCGATCGCCGCGCGCTGGCCGACGAAGACGCGCAGGCCGAGATCACGACCCTCGGCGCGTTCGAGATGCTCGATCTTGCCGAGGCGGCGCTGCACCGACAGCGAGGTGCCGGAGACCAGCACCGCATCGGCGGCATCGGCGCCGGCGGCGCGGGCTTTCGCGATCAGGTCGGCGAGCAGATCGAGCGTGTTCATCGCCGCCCTCCTCAGGCCGCCAGGGCGTCGGCGATGGCGGCGAGCGAGGGCACCCGGTCGGCCGGACCCATGGCCGCCAGCGTCGGGGCGGCACGGAAAATGCGGCGCGCGGCGCGTTCGATGTCGGCGACCGTCACCGCCTCGATCTTGGCCACCGTTTCGCCGGTCGGCACCACGCGGCCGAACACCTGGACCTGGCGGGCGAGCTGCTCGCAGCGGCTGCCGGTGCTTTCGAGCGACATCAGCAGGCTCGCCTTCACCTGGGCGCGGGCGCGCTGCAGTTCCGCGGCGTGGACCTCGGACTGCACCTTGCGCAGTTCCTCCAGTACCACAGGCATCAGCTCGGCCGCCTCGCTCTCGCCGGTGCCTGCGTAGATGCCGAACAAGCCGCAATCGACGTGGGGCGCGTTGAAGGAATAGACCGAATAGACGAGCCCGCGCTTCTCGCGCACCTCCTGGAACAGCCGGGACGACATGCCACCGCCGAGCAGGGTGGAGAGCAGCATGGTCGGGTAGTAGTCGGCGTCGTCATAGGCAACCGAGGGGAAGCCGAGCACGATGTGCACCTGGTCGAGATCACGGCCCTCGCGGAACTCGCCACCGCCATAGATGCCGGGCAGCGCCGGGGGGGCGGGGTCATGCGGCAGGTCGGCGAAGTGGCGCTGCACGAGGTCAAGGAATTCGTCGTGCTGGATGTTGCCGGCGGCGGCGACCACGGTGTTGGTGTGGGCGTAATGGCGGCGCATGTAGGTGGTCAGCACGTCGCGCTTCATGGTCTTGATGCGCTTCTCGGTGCCGAGCACCGGGCGGCCCATGGGTTGGCCGGGGAAGGCCGTTTCCTGGAAATGATCGAAGATGATGTCGTCCGGCGTGTCGTTGGCCTGGCCGATTTCCTGCAGGATGACGCCGCGCTCGCGCTCCAGCTCGTCGGGGTCGAAGGTGGAGTGGGTGAGGATGTCACCGATGATGTCGGTGCCGAGCGCCACGTCCTCCTTCAGCACCTTGACGTAGAAGGCGGTCTGCTCGCGGGCGGTATAGGCGTTGATGTGGCCGCCGACCGCCTCGACTTCCTCGGCGATCTGGGTCGCGGTACGCCGCTCGGTGCCCTTGAAGGCCATGTGCTCGAGAAAATGGGAGACGCCGTTTTCATCGGCGGTCTCATGGCGAGTGCCGGCGGCGACATAGGCGCCGAGCGAGACGGTCTCGACGCGGTCCATCCGTTCGGTGACGACGGTGAGGCCCTGGGGCAGCCGGGTCAGGCGGATGGCGGGGTTGGGTTCGGTCATGCGGCGTTCCTGTGGGCCAGCGCCCGCACCTTCGCCTGAACGGCTGAGATGTCGGGGACGCAGACGGTGAAGCTCTCCGGCCTGTCATACAGGTCCGCGAGGCGTGGGGGCAGAGGGGGGCGCAGTCCGGTCGCCTGTTCCATCGCGTCGGGGAACTTGGCGGGATGGGCGGTGGCCATCGCTACCATCGGCACCCCAGGCTCCGCGAAATGCCGGCCCGCGGCGAGGCCGATGGCGCTGTGGGGGTCGGCGAGGTAGCCGCTCTCGCGGTGCAGCCTGGCGATTTCGGCCAGCGTGCCGGGGTCATCGAGGGTGAAGCCGCGGAACAGCGCGGTGGCGCGCGTCCAGGCGACATCGGTCACCGGCATGCGGCCCTCGGCGCGGAAGCGGGCCATCGTGGCGGCGGTGGCGGCACCGTCGTGTTCCAGCAGTTCGAACAGCAGTCGCTCGAAGTTGGAGCTTACCTGAATGTCCATGCTCGGCGACAGCGAGGGCTCGACCGGGACCATCGACATGTCGTTGGTGCTGAGGAAGCGGGAGAGGATGTTGTTGCGGTTCGAGCCGATCACCAGCGTCTTGATCGGCAACCCCATGCGTCGCGCCGCCCAGGCAGCCAGCACATTGCCGAAATTGCCGGTCGGCACCGCGAAGGAGACCTCGCGATCCGGCGCGCCGAGGGCCAGGGCTGAGGCGACGTAGTAGGGAATTTGTGCGGCGACGCGGGCCCAGTTGATGGAGTTGACCGCGGAAAGCTGCATCTCCGCACGGAACGGCGCATCGGCGAAGAGCGCCTTCACCATGTCCTGGCAGTCATCGAAGGTGCCTTCGAGCGCGACATTGCTGACGTTGGGGGCCAGAACTGTGGTCATCTGCCGGCGTTGCACCTCGCTGGTGCGATTATGCGGGTGCAGGATGACGATATCCACTCGGTCCCGGCCCGCGCAGGCCTCGATCGCCGCCGAGCCGGTGTCGCCGGAGGTGGCGCCGACGATGGTCACCCGCTTGCCCTGTTCGGCCAGCACATGGTCGAACAGCCGCCCGAGCAACTGCATCGCCATGTCCTTAAAGGCCAGCGTCGGGCCGTGGAACAGCTCCTGCGCCCAGAGATTGGATTCCACCTGCACCAGCGGCGCCACGGCGGCATGGCCGAAGCCGGCATAGGCGTCGCGGCAAAGCGCCTGGAGCGTGGCGAAGGGGATGTTATCGCCCACGAAGGGCCGCATCACGCGGGCGGCGAGTTCGCCATAGGGCAGGCCGCGCATAGCACGCCAGTCGGCGGCGACGAAGTGCGGCCAGGACTCCGGGACGAATAGCCCGCCATCCCGCGAGGCCAAGCCACCGGCAACAAAGTCCCAAAAAGTTTTTTTGGTTCTTTTTGTTCACAAAAAGAACACCCTTAAGCCTTCCACCCCTTCTCCTCCGCCCAATCCCCCGCCAGCCCGTCGAACCGGCTCA
>CAIYPH010000150.1 GCA_903928045.1 uncultured Rhodospirillales bacterium | reverse complement strand
TTGGGTTGATTTTGGAGGGGAATCCGCTTTGGGCGGATTTGTGGACGGGCTTGGTTGGTGCGGGGTGATTGGGGGGTGGGGCGAGCGGCACGGAAAAGCGTGGATTGCCACGCTTCGCTCGCAATGACGGTGGAGGGGTGGGGGTGTGTGGGAGAGGTGTGTGGTGACGGCGCCGAAGGCGTGGGTTGGCGCTGCGGCGTGTGGCTCCTGGATCGCGATCCCCCTCCGTTGTCGGGGTCGCGATGACGGTGGAGGGGTGGGGGGTGTGTGGGAGATGGGTGTGGTGATGGTGGCGGGGGGCGGGTGGTGTCGGCGCGGGAAGACTTTGATGGATAAAAGTTTTTTGGTTCTTTTTTTCAAAAAAGAACCGCTTCCTTTCTTAACATGGGAAAACCATGCGCAGCCCGTCGCATACGCGGGCGACGTCATCATCGGTGAGCTCGGGATACATCGGCAGGCTCATCACCTCGCGCGCGGCGATTTCGGTCGCGGCGCAGGCGGCGGGGCCGAGGGCGATGCGGCCGAGATAGGCGGGCTGGAGGTGGACGGGGGCGGGGTAGTGGATGCCGGTGCCGATGCCGCGGCCGCGCAGATCGGCCTGCACGGCGGCGCGGTCGTCCACGCGCAGGACGTATTGGTGGAAGACGTGGCTGGTGCCGGGGCGGAGGGCGGGGCGCAGGGCGGCGGGAAGGGCGGCGTCGTAGGAAGCGGCGATCGCCTGGCGGCGGGCGTTGGCGGCATCGAGATGCGGCAGCTTGGCGCGCAGGATGGCGGCCTGGATTTCGTCGAGGCGGGAATTCACCCCGGCTGAATCGGAGATGTAGTGGGTGCGCCAGCCATATTGTCGCAGCGCGGCGATGTTGTCGGCGCGCTCTGTGTCATTGGTTGCGACCACGCCGCCGTCGCCGAGGGCGCCGAGATTTTTGGTGGGGTAGAGGCTGAAGCAGGAGACCTCGGTGAAGCTGCCGACCTTGCGGTTGCCGATGGTGGCGCCGTGGGCCTGGGCGCAATCCTCGATGACGGGGATGCCGTGATTGGCGGCGCTGGCCATTATGGCGGCGAGGTCGGCGGGTTGGCCGTAGAGATGCACGACGATCACCGCGCGGATTGGCGGCAGGCCGGCGGGCGGGTTGGCGAGGACGGCATCGAGCTCGGCCGGGTCCATCGTGTAGTGCGCGGGGTCGATATCGATCAGCACGGGGGTGGCGCCGACCATCTCGATGGCAGCCACGGTGGCGACCGCGGTGTGCGACACGGCGGCGACCGCGCAGCCGGGGCCGATGCCGAGGGAGCGCAAGGCAAGGGCCAGGGCGTCGGTGCCGTTGGCGCAGCCGATGGCGCGGGTGGTGCCGAGCCAGGCGGCGTATTCGGCCTCGAAGGCGCGGCCCTCGGCGCCGAGGATGTACCAGCCGGAGGACAGCGCGCGGGCCACCGCGGCGTCGATCTCGGTCTTGAGCGCGCGGTAGCCGGCGCCGGGATTGGCCTGGGGGATGATGGAGGGGGGGATCATCAAAGCCTCACAGATAGTTTTTCAGGCGCGGCCGGTACCACTCGATGGAGCGGCGTATGCCCTCCTCCAGCCCTACCTTCGGCGCCCAGCCGGTGGCGAGGCGGAAGGCGCTGTCGTCGGCGTGGTAGGAGCCGATATCGATGGTGGCGCGGTCGGCGGGGAATTCGCGGGTGACGAACTGCGCATCCGGCACGATGCGCGCCATCAGCCCGGCGATTTCCAGCAGGGAGGCCGGGGGGGGGCCGCCGATGTTGAAGACGCGGCCGTGGCAGGCGGGGTCGGCCGCGGCGAGGAAGGCCTCGGTGACGTCGTCCACATAGGTCATGTCGCGCAGCTGATCGCCGCCCCAGACTTCGAAGGGCTGGCCCTCCAGCACGCGGCGGATCCAGATGCCGAGGAAGGTCTGCCGCGCGTCGCGGATGCGCAGGCGGGGGCCGTAGCAGTTGGTGAGCCGCAGCGAGACGACGGGCCGGCCGGCGGTGCGGTGCTCGATCATCCAGTACTGCTCGCCGGCGAATTTCGACACGCCATTGGCGTCGGGCGGGGCGACGGGGTGTTTCTCGTCGACCGGCAAGTAATGCGGCCTTCCGTAGAACTGCCGGGTGGAGGCGTGGACCACGATCGCGGCGGGGGCTGCCTCGCGGGCGGCCTGGATGAGGCGCACCTGGGCGACGGCGTTGATGTCGATATCGGCCAGCGGGTCCCGCTGGCCGCCCATGTGGCTGGTCTGGGCGGCGAGGTTGAAGATGACGTCGACGCCTTCGCAGAGATTGCGCAGGTCGATCTCGCGGATATCGGCGCGGACCAGGGTGACGTCCGCGCCATCGAGGTTGGCGGGGTTGGCGCCGCCGCCGAACAGGAAGCCGTCGAGCGCGGTCACCTGTGCGCCGCGCGCGGCGAGCGCGTGGCAAAGATTGGCGCCGAGAAAGCCGGCGCCGCCGGTGACCAGAATTTTACGTCCCTGCCAGTCCATCCGCGCCTCCGTGACGACATGTCTGCTACAAGCAGAACATGGCCAAAGAAAGCAC